>NZ_BMGT01000004.1:300000-454838 GCF_014640335.1 Edaphobacter dinghuensis
CTATGACGGTTACGAATCGGCGAAGTGCATGAGGGGCCAGACGGGAAATCTTAATGCTTGCTTTATCTCTTGATATGGGTGGAACACATATTGGTTGCGCGGTGGTGCGCGACCAGAAGATACTTGCCTGCTCCTCGCTTGCAACCGAGAGTGCTAAGGGGCTCGGTTCCATACTTCCCCTGATTGCACAGACCTTGCAGCGTCTTCTAGACGAGTCCGGAGAGAATCTGGATGCGTGCTCTGGTCTCGCTGTCGGCTTTCCGGGAATCATCGATGCTCGAACCAACTGCATCCTTTCCACGTTGAAGAAGTATGAGGACGCGAAGGAGTTGGATCTCGCTGTATGGAGCAAAGAGGTTCTTGGTTTATCTCTGCGTATGGAGAACGACGCACGCATGGCTCTGCTCGGAGAGCAATTTGCGGGAAGCGCTCAAGGGCTAAACGATGTGGTCATGATGACACTGGGGACAGGCATTGGTGGAGCAGTGATGATTCATGGCAGGCTGTTGCGCGGTGCACATGCACAGGCTGCCTGTCTCGGCGGCCATTTGCCGGTTCATTACCGGGGACGGCTTTGCAAGTGCGGCAATATCGGCTGTGCCGAGGCGGAAGCGTCCGGTTGGGCTTTACCGGGAATTATTCGGGAGCATCCAGCGTTTGCAACCAGCCTCCTTGCCCTGGAGCCGGAGCTGAACTTTCGTCAGCTCTTTGATATGGCTAACCGGGGAGATCGGGTTGCCTTGGATGTACGGCAGCACTGCCTGGAGGTTTGGGCTGCGAACACAGTGGCATTAATTCACGCTTACGATCCCGAAGTTGTGATCATGGGAGGTGGAGTCTTGGGCGGCGCGGACGTCATATTGCCTTTCGTGCAGAACCACGTCAACAAGCATGCTTGGGCTGCATGGGGAACGCCTGTCATACGTGCCGCGGAGCTTGGCGAGAATGCCGCTCTTCTGGGGGCAGTTCCGCTGCTGGCGGAAGAACGCTCATGTGATGAGAAAGCTACCGCGACTGTAAGGGCATAGTCGCCTCTCTTTTTTACAGAATCTTCCCTTATTTCCTATCTCATCCACATAGCTGATCGATCATTGTGTCTTTGAATGTTGGTGCTGGCTAAGAGCCATATCTCATGGAATACATCATCGAGATACGACCCGGTGCCGAAAGCTCAGAGCGTATTCGAACTCGCGAAATGAGGCATGGTTACATCTTATAGTTCAAGACTTTACACCTGATCAGGTACCTATTGAACGATAACCACCGCATTGGCGGAGGTTGTAATGCTCGAATTAGCCGAATCCACCCCTGTCAGGGTAAACGTATAGGTACCTGCCGTGGTCGCCGGAATACTAGAGCCGCCTGGACCAGAGCCCGAACCGCCTGAGCCGGAGTTCGAACTGTCGCTTCCAGCGCATCCAACTACACCTGCGACAACAACGATTAAGAGAAGTGCCAACATTGGCATCCAGCGTCGCCTGCGAGCGGGAACTCCGATCAGAAATAGACCGGCCAAAATCGTTCCACCGCCAAAACCAAACAGATTCATCCGAGTGGGAGCGATGAGTGCCGTAGTTGATGCTGCTTTTGTCTGCACGGTCAGCACAGTCGCTCCAGTTCCCCCGGTCGCGATTTTCACACTTGTTGGATTGAGGCTGCACGTTGGCAGACTTTGTGCGCCTGCTGGTGAGCCGACGAGGGTACAACTCATATTCATCGTGCCGGAGTAGGTACTGCCGGCAGAGAGAGTGACGTTCGTTGTTGTGCTGCCACCGGGCGGAACTCCAGCTGGTGTGAGCGTGGCAATTACAACTTGTGACACCGTGATGTTTGCGGTTCCGCTTGCCCCTGCATATGTTTCATCACCGGAATATGTGGCTGTCAGCTTGTTGGCGCCACTGCTCAGCGCTCCAGCAGGAATGGTAAAACTTGCCGCGCCGGTTGCAAGTGTCTGCTGTGCATTATAAGTGCCACTCATCAGTGTCACTGTTCCAGTGGGACTCGGTTGGCCATTTAAACCTGCAACGGTAATAGAGACAGTATTGGTTTGCTCATTGGTGATCGTAGACGATGCAGGTGTCATAGTTACTGCTGATGCACTCTTTACTGCAGTCGTTACGGTTACCGATGCTGCTCCGGTTGCGCCGTTATATATTGTCGAGCTAGCGCTATCCGGTGTGTAGGTAACAGCCAGGGGATCCACTCCAACTGCAAGCGAACCTGCGGGGATGTTGATTGTTGCAGTACCACTGCTAAGTGCTGCAGCGGCAGTGAAACCTCCGCCGCTAAATGTAACTGAACCCGTAGGAGTTGCCTTGCCGCTTCCACCACTGACAGTAACTGTAGCCGTCAACGACTGTGCCGTCGTAATGGCGGTTGCAGATGGAGTGAGCGTCACTGTGGGGTTCGTCTGTGGCGGAGTATCGATCGATACGTATGCGTAGTCGGAGGTGCCGCCACCCGGCGCCGGAGTGGTCACTTGCACGTTGAGTTGGCCGGTCGCAGCGATGTCAGAGTCCAATACCTGGGCAGTAAGCGAAGTGCCGCTGACGTAAGTGGTCGCGCGAGGGCTTCCATTGATCAGCACGGTGGATGCGTTGGTGAAACCGCTTCCGGTCAACTGCATGGAATATGTCGGTCCACCGGCGTACACCTTTGCCGGCGAGACGGAGGCCAGGATTGGAATCGGCGTAATGCCGCTGGAAGTTACCAGATCGCTGGTGACAATCACAATCTGGTTTGCGCTTGGATTGGTTCCGGTTGTATCAAGAAGACGGAAGGCAAATCCGTTGATACCCCAGCGCATGAGATCAACCGCACCGGTCGAGTTGAGTCCCAAAAATGGAACAGCGCCTATTAGAGCCTCGCTTGCCTGATCATAGACATCGATACCAAGCGACTCATATTGGGCGTACTGTGCGAATCCATCCAGAAAGTATGTATGCCCGTTGGCTGTGTCGGGAATGACGCTGCCTGTGTAGGTCAATGGATTGCCATTTGCTGCGAGGTACGTTCCCAATAGCTTTTGTGTTGATGGCTCCCAAACCTGGCCGGTGTTTGTGTAGAGCAGCGCGCCGTCGGAGCGCACGATCGAGCCCGATTGTTGAGGAGGTTGTCCGGACATCACTCCGCCCGCCATGCGCGAGAGGCCCGAAGGGCTGACCTGAATCTCTGCAAAGAAAGTGCCGCCGGTTGGGGCGACTGGCAAGCCATAAATGATCGACGGCGAGGAAGTAAAGGTGAAGGTGTCGAGCCAGAAAATACTGTTCCCTCCATTGACCAGACTCTGGCCGGGAATCCAGTTGACCAGGCCCGAGTCGTTGTAGAGCGCCGCTCCATCTTCGGCAGGGTCTACATTGGCAAACAGTTCGACGACGATCGACTGCGGGGAGCCGGGAACAACGTGCATCTCCTGCACATAGGTCTGTCCCCATTCCGAATCTACGGGGAGATTGAAGGTCTTTTCGATAGCTAGTGTCTTCAGGTTGATGCGCTGCAAGACGCCGGTCGATGCTACATAGAGTTCGCTGCCGTCGTCGGAGACAGCCAGGGCACGCGGCCCTGCCGCTACCGTGATGGGTGTCATCATAGCGCCGGTGGCGGGATTGATGGGAATGATGGTATTTGGATTTTGCGATGCAGTGGCAGGAATAGCGGCGTAGAGCAGACCGCCAACCGGGTCCACGGTCAACGCGCTGGCCGTCAATGGAAGTGAGCGATAGCCGATGAGCGGATAGGAGGAGCTGCTGCCGCCGCCTGGCGTGGGATTGACCACCGTAACCGGGATCGCACCGACTGTGTTCACGACAGAAGGATCGAAGGTGACACTAAGGCTGGTGTCGCTCTGGTATGTCGTCGGCTGGGCAACGCCGTTGATGTAGACGACGGAGGCTGCGAAGAAGTTGGTCCCCTTCACGGTCATTGTGATGGGGGTTGTTCCGCCGATCGGATAGGACGGGTTAAACAGCGCGGTGATCGTGGCAATCGGATAGGAGGCGTAGGCGGTACCTTGCAGAGGAGCACTGATTGTCGGATGAGCAGGATCGCTGCTTGAGACCGAGAGGGTTCCACTGAACGTTCCAGGTGCCTGAGGCGCGAACTGTACGACGATTGTACAGTATTGGTGAGCTGCCAGCGTGCCGGTGCAGTTGCTGCCGGGCGCTAAGACGAAGCCGTTGGAGACGGCAGTCTGCTGCGGATAAATGGTGAGTGGAACCATGCCGCCGTTGTAAACGTCAACATACCTGATTGGACTTGTTTGTCCTACCAGCAGCGACGAGAAGATCGTTGTTGAAGCACCCTGTGACCCGAACTCCGCAAGCGGTTCTGCGCCGTTGCCGCTGAGTGGTATTGAAGTAGTAGTGATCGAGGCATTGGAGGTGAAGGTCAGTTGGCCTGCATAGGCTTGTACCGCCGTGGGCGCAAATTCGACACTCACGTCGCAGGAGCTTCCAGCCGCTAACGATCCGATGCAACTGTTAGTGCCGGCCGGCACGGTGAAGGCTGCATTGTCTGAAGTAATTGAAGTGAAGTCGAACGGCGCATCGCCGCAGTTGGTGACGTGCTCGATGAGCGATGCCGTCGTCTGGGGCAGAAGGTAGTTGAAGGAAAGCTGTGTGCTGGCTAAGCAGAGTGTTCCACTGGAGACAGCAGGGTCGATGAGTGCGACGTAGGCGTAGGTTGCGCCGCTATATCCAGGACTGGGAGATGGGACCGAACCCGCGTATACACTCGGTGTTGTATACATTCCATATCCCGCGGCGCCGGAGACGTGCGCTTTATGGTTGGCGCCAACTGCGACGCTGCTGGCGTATCCTGAGGCGCTCCCGCCGAGAAAGGTGGAGAACTTCAATGTCTGACCGGTGGGATCAAACTGATCGAGGGTTGAGGCAAGCGCCGGGAAAAGAGTTGTCGGAGGAAAGATTGCTTGAATAGGGTGAACCAGCGGGAACTGAGGGTTCGAAGTTTGCCCGGCCAGCCAGATATCGCCATCGGGATCGAGTGCCAGCCCATTGATTTTGTATGATGTGTCGCCGAAGACCGTGGAGTAGTCGAGGGCCGATCCGTCGGCGTTGAGCTCGGTGAGGAATGCGCCGCTATTCCCAGTGTTTTGCTGATAGGCGTTCGCTGTCGTCGGATAGGTTGTGGCTGGACTGTTGCCTGCGACAAACACATCACCCGTGGGCAGAGCAGCGATGCCGGTTACCACGTAGGCATAGTCCAAATAGGTGGAATAGAGAATGCTCTTCGCATCCGGCGAAACCTTCGTCACAAACGGGGTCGCATACGGCATCGACCCGGTAATTTGTTTTAGGTATGCATTGCTGGAAATTGGCCATAGCGTTCCGGCCTGACCGGCAACAAAGGCATCACCGGCGGCGTCGACGGTGATGCCTGATGCCCCAGTTGGGCCTCCTCCTCCATTTTGCGGGTCTGCCGTTCCCAGCACCGCGCTGTAGACAAGAGTCCCGGTTGGACCGAACTTAGCTAGAAAAATGTCGGAGCTGTTGCGAGACATGCCTACGGCCGTCTGATCGAGCGCACCTGGCGAGATGAAAAAACCGTCTCCGGTCTCGCCGGTGACATAAGCATTTCCCGACGAGTCGACAGCGACGGCTGTTGCATAAGTTGCCGGGACCGGTGAAACGGAAGGCGCAGTTCCCAGCATTGTCCCGTAGTTCAGAGAAGACCCATCAGCCGAGAGCGAAATGAGAAATCCGTCATATGCATTAATCGTTGTGGCAATCGTCTGCCCATTCTTGGTTGGAAAGTCAGAGGCACCCGTCCAGCCGGATACAAGCACGTTTCCATTGGCATCGACAGCAATGCCTGTCGGTTGAGCGAAGCTATTGCCTCCAAGCACGGTGGAGTAGATGAGGTTCTTGCCATCGGCGCTCAGTTTGCTGATAAAGGTCACAACAGTGTTCGTTGTACAGGTTGTGCATCCTGCAAACGCACCGGGAGTCACCGGAACTCCGAAAGTTCCATATCCTGCGACATAATTGTTGCCGCCGGCATCGGTCGCAATCAGATTGGCATTTGGAGCCAATGGAGAAAGATAGGTGGAAAAAGAGAGGACAGGATCGATCACCAGCTTTTCCGACGTGTCATAGTTGCCCAGTTGGAAATGGATCGTTCCCTTGTGATCGACCATAAAGGCGGCGTCCACATCGCGCCGTACGCCTGCCACAGTCTGGTAAGCAATGGGCCGCCGAAAGGCGATTGCTCCGCCAGCTAAACTGACCTGCAGGTTACCGTTCTTATCTAAAGCTACCTTCTCTGCCCCATCGAGCCGAAAGGAGATCTGCTTGGGATTTGCCCCGGGCTGCACCTCGAAATCGTGCTCCAGAGACTCGCCATTACCGTAGAACACAAGATCCGTTCCGGGATAAATCCGGCTGTAGCGCACCTTTGTATAGTTAGGCAATCCGCGTAGCCAATGAGCAGGGTCGTTACCCACCAGATAGTTCGTGTGCCCTTCGAGCGCGTCACCACCAGTTATCACAGTATCTTCACGCCCACCCACCAGACGCATCTTCACCTGCGAGGTAATCTTCTTGCCACCTGACAAACTGAAGAGAACGCCATCTTTCTCGAACCCGCCCGCTAATGTGCCTTCGCGCAGAATGTACTGAACCTCTGCAGATGCCTGGCCTCTGTTTGGCTCAAAAACCAGTGGTAACCGGGCTGTAATCGATTGAGCGGCAAAAGCCGATGTGGAACAGAGGAGAAGAACAGCAGGCAGAAATAGCAACCAACCACTTCGGTTGAAGAGTCGCACAGAGGCTCCATTGGAAGACCAAGTTATCGAAGAGCTATCACTATACAACACCCTGCACTTCTGTCTTGATCTCTAGGCAGTGAAGCGATCATAAGTCTCACCCAGGGACACTGCATCCTTTTTCACACAGATTGTTGCCCCTTCCTAGTCATCTTCAAAAAGTCCAAATGGAAGAATGGTCGGGGCGAGAGGATTCGAACCTCCGACCCCCTGGTCCCGAACCAGGTGCGCTACCAGACTGCGCTACGCCCCGAATGTACTGCGGTGAGATGTCAATGGAAGGAACGCTTCATATTGCTCAAGCACTTGGGTAGGCTTGCTGAACCGCCGTACTGACTGACTTAGTTTAGCAGATAATTGTCTGCGGTTGCGGCTAGTGTGGGTGCCATTTATAGTTATATGTATGGCGTCTCCTGTCATCTGCGCGTGTTGTTGTTGCCGGATGGTCTTTGCGTGCTGTCCACGCTAGTGACCCATACCCCCTTTCCACAATCCAAACCCTTTGCTTAGAAGCCCTCGGTTTGTGGCCTTTGAGATTTAGCCCTTTGGGAGACATACAACTCTAATGATTGCTACGGATATAGAAGCGGTAAGCCAGCCGGCTCAGTTGAATCATCTGCAGGCGCTCGAGGCAGAGAGCATCGCGATTATGCGAGAGGCGGTGGCGGAGTTTGCCCGTCCGGTCATGCTCTATTCCATCGGCAAAGACTCGTCGGTGATGTTGCGGCTCGCGCAGAAGGCATTCTATCCCGGCAAGATCCCGTTTCCTCTGCTGCACGTCGACACCAGCTACAAGTTTCCCGAGATGATCAAGTTTCGCGACGAGTACGCAAAGGAGATCGGCGCCGATCTAATCGTGCATCGCAACGAAGAGGCGATTGCCGCGGGTGCCAACCCTTACACACTCGGAACGCAGAACTGCTGCGGCCTCTTGAAGACTCGGAGTCTGCTCGACGGCCTCGAAGAGGGTGGTTTCGATGCCGCATTCGGCGGTGCGCGCCGCGATGAGGAGAAGAGCCGGGCCAAGGAGCGTGTCTACAGCTTCCGCGATACGGCAGGGCAGTGGGACCCGAAAAATCAGCGGCCCGAGCTGTGGAGCCTCTATAACTCCCGGCTGCGCAAGGGAGAGAGCATTCGCGTCTTTCCTCTGTCGAACTGGACGGAGTTGGATATCTGGCTCTATCTCTACGCCGAAAAGATTCCGATTGTGCCTCTCTACTTCGCCAAAGAGCGCGAACTGATACGTCGCGGCGGCGCATTGACGCTGTATCGCGAAGGCATGAAGCTGTTGCCGGGCGAGAAGGTCGAGACGATGAAGGTTCGGATGCGCAGCCTGGGGTGCGCTCCCTGTACAGGAGCCATGCCCAGCGAAGCGGACACGCTGCCGAAGATTATTGAAGAGTTGATGACGTTCCGACGAAGCGAACGGGAGAACCGGGCGATTGATCACGACGAAGAAGGCTCGATGGAGACGAAGAAGCGGGAGGGCTACTTCTAAATGGCAACGCATACTGTGATACCCGAGTCGTCTGTACGCTTCGAAGAGTTTTTGGACGCGCATCTTGAGCAGGAGATGCTGCGCTTTACCACCGCAGGCAGCGTGGACGATGGCAAGAGCACACTGATTGGGCGCCTGCTGCACGACACTAAGAGCGTCTATGAGGACCAGCTTGCGGCAGTAGCGAAGAGCCGCGTGAATCGCGCTTCAGGCGGACATGTGGACTTTTCGCTGCTGACCGACGGCCTTAAGGCCGAGCGCGAACAGGGCATCACCATCGACGTGGCTTACCGTTATTTTTCGACGTCGAAGCGCAAGTTCATCATCGCCGATACGCCGGGTCATGAGCAGTACACCCGCAACATGGCGACCGGTGCTTCGACGGCGGATGTCGCCATCGTGTTGATCGACGCCAAGGCTTATCTGAAGCAGGGAAGTCTGTTGCCGCAGTCGCGCCGCCATACCTACATCGCCTCGCTGCTGGGAATTCCGCATGTGGTCGCTGCGGTCAACAAGATGGACCTGGTGGGCTATTCGGAGGAGACCTTCGCGGCGATTCGCGGGGAGTTTCTGGAGCTGGCCCGACGGCTTGGGCTCAAGAGTGTTGAGGCGATCCCGGTGAGCGCGCTCGAGGGTGATAACGTCGTCACTTCCAGCCAGAAGACGCCGTGGTACTCCGGCCCAACGCTGCTCGAGTATCTGGAGACGGTGCCGCTGGGTGCTGGCGAGGTCAATGGTCCGGTACGCTTCCCGGTGCAGCTTGTCTTGCGGCCCGATGCCAACTTTCGCGGCTTTGCCGGTCAGGTAGCACGTGGAACGCTGCGCGCTGGCGAGCGTGTCATTGCACTACCTTCAAGACGCGAGACGACGGTCAAGCGCATCGTGACCTACGATGGCGATTTGGATGCCGCAGCCTATCCGCAGAGCGTGACCGTCGAACTCGAAGATGAGATTGACCTGAGCCGTGGCGAGATGCTGGTTTCGGCCTCGGAGGCCGAGGATGCTCTGCCGCAGATCAGCAGACACTTCCGCGCCATGGTGGTGTGGATGCACGAGGACCCTCTGGTGGTCGGGCGCACCTATGTCGCCAAACACACCACGCGGACGGTACGTGCCACAGTGCGCGCTATCCGTCATCGCGTCGATGTTGGCACGCTGGAGCAGGTCAATGCCAGCCAACTCGAGATGAATGAGATCGCGGAGGTTGAGTTCGAGACCAGCCTGCCGCTCTTCTTTGACTCCTATGCCGACAACCGGGGAACAGGCGCACTGATTCTGATCGATGGCGTGACCAACGCCACAGTTGGCGCGGGGATGATCGTCGCTGCGATGGAGACTTCGGCAGAGACGGCAGCACGTACGGTGTTGGTGTGGGTTCCCGAGCAGAAGCCGCTGGCAGCTCGGGTCGTCGAGGCTTTGCAGCTTCGCGGGGAGCGAGCTGTGCTGGTAGATGATGCTCTGATTCCGGATACAGCCTTGGCAGGCGCTGTGCGCGCGCTGCAACTGACTGGCGTTATTGCGGTTACGGCGCGTTCGTTGGATGTTGATGCGCTGGCTCGCATTGAGGGCTTCGCCGAGGACGGCGTTTTGCTGGGCGAAGGCCGCGATGAGGACGAGATTCTGCGGTTGGCAGGAGTGAGCGAATGAGCGTACTTGAAGCGGGTATCGATTACGAAGCATTGACGGCTGAAGAACTCATGGCACAGGTTCTGCGCGATTCGGCAGGAAAGAATGTCTGCCTCACCAGCAGCTTTCAGACCGAGGACATGGTAGTTCTGCATCTGCTGCGCCAGCATCTCCGCGACGTCCCGGTCATCTTTCTGGAGACGGGGTATCACTTCAAGGAGCTGATCGCCTATCGCGATCGGATGGTCGCGGAGTGGGGACTAAACCTTATCAATGCGATGCCCCTGACCACGCTCGAAGAGCACGAAGCGAAGTACGGTCTGCTACATATCGTCCAGCCGACGCAGTGCTGCCAGATTCGCAAGGTCGAGCCGCTGATGCGCTCGCTGGAGCCATTTGACTGGTGGTTTACTGGACTGAGACGGGAACAGTCGCCCACACGGGCTGGCCTGAAGAAAGTGGAAGACCATAAACTGCCCACTGGCAGGCACTTGAAGAAGGTGAGCGTTCTGGCTGACTGGGCTTGGGACGATGTCACCCGCTATGCAGAAAAACATGGCATTCCAGAGTTGGAGCTTTATGCCCGTGGCTACACCAGCATCGGCTGCGAGCCCTGCACGGCGATTCCCGAAGCAGGCGCAGACGCCCGCAGCGGTCGCTGGGGAGGCAAAAAGCTGGAGTGCGGGATCCATACTTTCTCCGAGAAAAGCTAACGTCGCTCATCTTGTAGCGATGAAGAGGGAGGCCCTGGCCTCCCTCTTTTATTTGCAGTCACACTCCTTAAGTAGATCTTCCAGGTCTTCAAATAGACCTTCCGGTACAGAAATTTATTAAAAAAAACGGCCCCTCGTTAGAGGGGCCAATCTGCCTTGGTTCTCTCTGGTTAGGAGAGGTTTTTGCGAGCGCGATCTTTGTCGCTGACTCGGCAAACTTGCGGGTGGCATGGATAAGTCTTTCCCATGCCACCCTTAGGGGAGGGCTACTGCTCCGGAGGTGCGCTGACACCCGTCGTCGCTGAAGCTGCGGGTGAGTTAGGCACAACGTTGCTTGCTGAGTTGGAGTTCATGGTAGCCAGGCTGTTATGCATCAGAGCGACCTTTACGCCGTTCGAGATGCCGCCATCTTCCGCAGTATTTCTGCCCATACCGGTGCGATAGATGCGATAGACAGGAACCTGATGCTCTTCAACCAGGTAACGGACAACCGAGTCAGCCATCGCCTGCGAAGTCTGCACTCCACCGCGGCTATAGCCCTGTACTTCAACGATATAGCCCTTCTGACCGGCCAGCTTCGTGGCCAGATCGTCGAGGTCGGCCTTACCCTTCGGTCCCAGAGCTGTGCGGCCCTTGGCGAAAGGAATTGAAGCTGAAGTCACTTCTGAGTACTGGTCGAGGTTGCCGACCGTGGTGTTCAGAGCATCTGTCCGGGTGCTGGCCGTATTGGCCAGAGTTTGTGCGGAGTTAGCAGTGCTTGCTGCGCTCTGCGCATGCTCATCGGCGGTGTTCGCAGCGTCCATGGCACGGTGAATGCCAGCCTGTGCCCTGGTGTCTACGTCGCGGATGTCGTTGGCGTTCTTCGCCTGCAACTGATCCAGTTCGTTATCGCGGTCCCGGATCGGGTCGAGCTGCCTCTTTACCCACTTCTTACGGGCAAAGGGGTTCATGTGACCCCAGAAGCCTTCCTTGGATTGCATCTCCAATGGCTTGCCAGTGGCGTAGGTGCTGTTGTCCGACGGGTTCATGTTAGCCGTGCTTGCGCTAGCCGCCGTATTGTCTGTGGAGGTCTGAATGGTTGGCGTATTCGACTGCGCGAGTGCAGCCACGCCCATCGCGCCACCTAAGATGAGAACTGAGAGGCCAAAAGTGCTGCCAGATTTCATCATCGTTTTGCTCCTTATGTACAGTCCTGCGTCTGTTTGGTCAAACGTCGACACTGTGACTAGAGCAAACGCCATGCCAAATCGAAATATCCCCATAAATCATTCAAAATAAATAGATTATTGGAATCGATTGATGACGTGCTATCTGGACAAATTAGAGCCTCTGCAAGCAAAATCTTCCGGTCGGCAGGTAACTATTGCTGACAGCGCACGTCACCGCTAACCGGAAGATTTTGTGTAATCCCGATTTACTTTGTCTCTACACTGACTACCCGTACTTCGGGCATCTCCATATTCCAGTTCTCTGGAATGGATTCGAAGATCAGACGGAAATCGCGTTCGTCGCCCGGCTTCAGCGGCGATGACCCCACGGACTGGGTATCGATATAAGGCTGCCTGGTGCGAATCAAGGTCAGCGGCAGCGTGTCAATCGTCGGCGATGATCCTTCGGCGTTGCCGAAGAGCACCTGTACGGTAATTCCGGTCACCGTTGCGCTGCCTGTATTTTTGATGTGCCCATCCACAAAGGTAGATTTTCCCCCGGAGATGCTCGTCGATTCGCTCATGGCAAGCTGCGAGAGAGGAAGACTGCCCGCATAGGTCGCCAGGGGCTGGATACTATTGGTCGGAGTCGCGCGTCCTTTTCCTCGTCCGGCCATGATCATGCCAACGATTACCAGCACGACCACCAGTGCCGCAACCACCCATGCGACCATCGGTATTCCGCCGCTTGCAGGAGGTTTGGTTCCGAAGATCGCCGGTTCACCCGCGCTGCGCGCCGTATTTGCCGGTGTATTTTCCGTCTGTTTTAGATCGCTCATAAGCCGAGATTTTATACTTTTGCCGGGAAATGTTCCCCTCACAGGAACCAATCCAGTGTCCAAAGTTTGTTCTTCGCATAAATTTCATCAACAAAACGGAACTTATCGGTGCATCATCGCGTTAGAACCAGCATCTACTTCTTCATATAGGAGAAGCATCAGGAGAAGCACATGAACTCCCCCAATGAAATATTGACATTCTCCGCGCCAGTGACTCTGCCAGGACAGCAAGCAACAGATCCTCCTTCTTTAGAGGAATCTGTGCTTCCCGTCCCAACGGAACGCCTGTATCAGGTTGCGGCTCTTGCTGCCGGAATTATTCTGCTTGTAACAGCTTTCTAAAAGCTGAGGCCGCCTTGAAAAACTACAAGGTCGGCGCCATCCTTCTTGTCTGTTCCCCTTCGATAATCTATTGAAAATCAGCGCGTTGCGGTGGAATGGTGCGTGCTCCAGACGACATACGCTTCAAGCGCCTGCTCCGGTCCAGAGCCATACCATGCGTACCCGTTTCGGCGTTCCAACGATAGATCGCTTACGGTGTCGTGAATGGTCTTATCGCGGTCGCCGAAGATAGGCTTCCCGGTGGTGATGCTGTAGTAGCGCGCCCAGAGAGGACCGGCTCCAGCCTGTGGCTCAAGATGACGTCCGCCCGGGGTGTCGCGGCCGCCGATCCAGACCTGACCATGAATAGCAGTAGTTTTGAGCCACGCAATGCCAGCCTGGACCGACGCAACGACGGCGGGGGAGGGATGCGGAAGCTCCATGAGGTAGAGCAGGATGTCTGAGCTCTCTCCCGTAGCAAGGGCTACCGGCTCGAAGTTTCGGGCGGAGACTGGAGCTAAGGTAAGCGTGTCATGCTGCTGCGCCCAGATAGTGCGCTTGCCGTCGACAACGATCTGTGTGGCCAGAATGCACTCGAGCGCGCGATGAGCAGCTTTACCCGACTCGCGGCGAAGGCCAACGGGAACGAATGCATAGTCGCTTCCTCCTTCGGCAACGGCCGTTAGCACCTCCGCCGACTCGGTAACAGCGTTGTCGTTGTAGGTGATGGCGTCATGATAGCCACCCTCGAGTGGCCAGACCTGCGGCCAGCCTCCGTTGGGAAACTGAGCGGCGAGCAGATAATGGATGCCCTTGAGAAAGCTGGCACGGTAAGGATCGCCGTCCTTGCCCGGAGTGGCGGCAGAGACCAGCGCAAGGAAGTGAAGCTCCGTGTTGGTGGCATCGTTGTCCAGCGTTCCGACGTAGTTCCAGTGCGGGTCTTTGGGGGCGTCGAAGTCGTCCGGCCCAAGGTGCTTGGAGAGATTGTCGGTGGTATAGCTCTGTCCGCGCAGACGAGCAGGGCCGCTCATATCGAGGTTTTTGCTCCATCCGCCTGCAGGTGTCTGAAAGCTGACGATCACATCGGCTATGTGCCGCGCCTCCGGCGTTCCATACCAGACAGCATCGCGGTGCAGCGGCATACTGCGTGCGCTGAAGCTCTCCTTCGGCAATGGCGGCTCAGGAGTATCTGGTATGCGTTCAGCCGCAAGCGTAGCGCGGTCGATGCGCATCTGCTGTTGCGAGCGATCGAGATAGGCAGTCCACGCGGCGCGATCTTTCGCTGGAAGTTGGGCGATCCGCTCTGCTGTGATCGACTGCGCCGGTTTGCTGGTGCCGATGACTGCCGCATGCAGCGGAGTAAACACAAGAAGGCTGGCAAGGAGAAAGGGAACGTGCGTTCGATGCATTAGTGGTCTGACCTTTAAGGGTTAGACGACCGATGTTTCTCTTTGGACGCAGAAGGGAATTAGCTCGCCGGCTGCCCGAATTGTTCCTTCACGACGGCTAGCGCCTCCGCGTGTGTAGTGGCATGGCCTTCGAGCTGAGCATCTTCTGCAGCTTCGAGCATTGCCTTGAACTGCGGGCCGGGGCGGTACCCTGCGGCGATGAGATCGCGGCCTGTGACGAGCAGCTTCGGTTGGATATGCTCTGCGGGGGCGGTCTCATATTGCTGTCGAGCGAAGTTGTAGAGCGTAAGATCGCCGTGGCAGGAGGTGCAGTCGAGCCAGTGCAGAGCGAGATGCTCGTCGAAGCGCGGCAGACGGAGAAAGCGCTTCAGCGTCGATTGCCGCATCTGGAGAACGTCGCCGAAGCGCATGTGATTTTTGACCAGAGCGACAACCTGCGCGGTGTCTTCGTTGGAGAAGCGCAGGCGGCCAAGAATCTCTTCGGCGATGCGGACACCGACTTCGACATGACCATTGAAGCGGATGCGGTCGTTTGGGTCGTTGGGATTTGGCGCACGATAGGTCGCTGGCTTGCCGATGTCATGCAGCAACGCTCCCCAGGTTAAGGTCACGGAGGCTTCCGGCTGAAGTTTTTCGAGCAACAGCATAGTGTGCGTCCAGACATCGCCCTCGGGATGAAACTGCGGAGGCTGCTGAACACCGTGCATCCGCGTGGCTTCGGGTAGAACCTGCTGCAACAGGCCGGTGGTGTCGAGCAATTCAAAGGTGCGCCGGGCATGGCCCTCGGTCAGCATCAGCGTCAGCTCATCGCGGATGCGCTCGGTGCTGACCTGGCCAATCTGTGCGGCTGTATTGCGAATTGCAGCCATGGTGCGGGATTCAATTTCGAGGTCGAGACGCGCAGCAAATCGTACAGCCCGCAGCATTCGCAATTTGTCTTCGGCAAATCGCAGCGACGGCTCACCGATAGCACGCAGGATCTTTGCCGCGAGATCTTGGCGTCCTCCTACATAATCGAGAGTCGCCGACGATGCATCGCCGTTCTCTTCGAGGGCGACAGGATCGAGCAACATTCCATTGATGGTGAAGTCGCGTCGTAAAACATCTTCACGGGCGTCGGTCGAGAATCGAACCGCGTCAGGCCTGCGGCCATCGCTGTAGGCCCCGTCGTGACGAAAGGTTGCGACCTCTGTCGTTATGCCATCTTCTGAGCAGACAAGAATGACGCCGAAGTGAGCGCCAACCGCAAGTGTCTTCGGAAACATCTTCTGCACAGCGTCCGGTGTCGCGCTGGTGGCAACGTCAAAGTCTTTCGGGTCAAGACCGAGCAGAAGGTCGCGCACGCATCCGCCTGCGAAGAAAGCCTGATGGCCGGCAGCGCGCAGAGTAAGAACGATGTTGCGAGCTGCGATGTATCCCGGGTTTGCGCTGATGGAGATGGCCATGGCTCTCCCCTATGATAAAGAGATGCGCGATCACAACAGAACGGCCCTGATCCTTGGCATCGAAAGCTCGTGCGATGAGACAGCGGCGGCTGTGGTTCGTGCAGGCAGCGAGGCTCTATCGAATGTAGTGGCTTCGCAGATGTCGCTTCACGCCAACTATGGCGGCGTCGTGCCTGAGCTGGCCTCGCGTGAGCATCTTCGCAACGTCGTTCCAGTGGTGCGCGAGGCGATGGCGCAGGCAGCCGTAAGCTTTGATGATCTAGCCGCCATTGCTGTGACCGAAGGCCCGGGGCTGGCTGGTGCGTTGCTGGTCGGAATTACCTATGCCAAGGCGCTTGCGTTTGGACTGGGTAAGCCGCTGATTGGTGTGAATCACCTTGAAGGCCATATCCACGCTGTCTTAATGGAAACACGTCAGCGCTCCGAAGCCGCCATGGAGTTGCCACTGCTGGCGCTCGTCGTCTCGGGCGGCCACACGCATCTTTATCTGGCGCAGCAGGGCGAGCAGGGAGCGTGGAGCTATCGCAATGTTGGTCGCACCGTGGACGACGCAGCAGGCGAGGCTTACGACAAGGTGGCAAAGCTCCTTGGCCTCGGCTACCCCGGAGGCCCCTGGATCGACGCTCTTGCTCGACGCGGAAATCCCCGCGCAGTCACCTTCAACTTTGCGCAGATCAAGTCTCGGCCACATCGCGAAGGAATCTCGATTCCCAATAAAAAAACGCCTCTATCCACAAGTGGACCCGGTTTTGACTTTTCTTTCAGCGGAATCAAAACCGCCGTGCTTCGCTATATCGAAACGCACGACATGCGGCAGAGCGTCGAAGCACGGCGCAAAGCGATTGCCGCAATGGGCGACGCGAAGCCGGATATCGACGCTGTCGCTGCCCTCTGCGATGCGCAAACGCTCGATCTGATCGCATCGTTTCAATACGCTGTTGTCGGCAATCTTCTTCGCCAGACCTTCGCTGCGGCAGAGTCGTTCGGAGCCCGCGGCATCGTTGTATCGGGTGGTGTGGCGGCAAACAGCGAGCTTCGGCGTCGGCTTCAGGCAGAGGCTGATCGGCGTGGGCTTCCCATTGCCTTTCCGTCGCTGGCGTTATCGACGGACAATGCCGCCATGATCGCGGCTGCGGCGTGGCCGAAGTTTTTAGCCGAAGATTTTGCACCGGAGGACCTCGCCGCGACCCCGCAGCTCCGGCTGGGGCAGTCATAAAGAGTGCGGCTGCCCGAAAATACCCGGCTATCAGATAAAATCGACAGGGATTCCAAGGAGAGCAGTCTGCACCGCGCTACGCGCTCGGCTGCGGCAGGGTAGAGCGTTACGTGGCAACGATAGAACTCTTTAATACTTTGAGCGGAAAAGTTGAAGCACTGGCACCGGTAGGCGCGCCCGCGCTGCGAATGTATTGCTGCGGCCCCACTGTCTACGACTACGGCCATATCGGCAACTTCCGCACCTTTCTGCACGTCGATGTGCTGCGCCGCTTTGTTCGCCAGCAGGGAATCGACACCAAGCACGTCATGAACGTTACTGATGTGGATGACAAGATCATCCGCAACGCTGCCTCGGCAGGCGTTCCCATTGCCGAGTACACGGCCAAGTACGAGCGGGCATTTTTTGAAGACCTCGATGCACTTGGCATTCAGATGTCGGAGCACGTCGCCCACGCTACTAGCTGCATTCCCGACATGGTTGGCCTGATCGAAAAGCTGGCCGCCAAAGATATTGCCTACCAGACGGAGGATGGAAGCTGGTACTTCCGCATCGCCCGTTTTCCGGAGTACGGCAAGCTCTCGAAGAAAGACTTTGAGGGCATCGAAGACGGTGCTCGCGTTGATGTCGACGAGTACGAGAAAGATGCCGCACGCGACTTCGCCTTGTGGAAGGCGGTCAAACCCGGCGAGCAGCATTGGGAGACGCCGCTGGGTTCGGGACGTCCGGGCTGGCATATCGAGTGCTCGGCGATGGCGACGAAGTTTCTGGGAGACTCTTTCGACCTCCACGCCGGCGGCGAAGACCTGATGTTTCCGCACCATGAGAATGAGATCGCGCAGTCGGAATCAGCCAGCGGAAAGACCTTCGCTCGCCACTGGATGCACGTTCGCTTTCTGCTGGTTGAAGGCAAGAAGATGTCGAAGTCGGAGGGCAACTTCTACACACTCCGTGATCTTCTGCTCAAAGGCTATCGTGCCTCAGCGATTCGTTTTCTGTTGATCTCTGTGCCTTATCGGCACCAGATGAACTTTACCTTCGAGAGCCTTGCCGAATCGACCAATGCGATTGAGCGTCTGCGAACGTTCCATCAGCGCATGTTGAAGGGCGGCTTTGCAGACGGTTTGGATGCAGACATCGCCGCGGCGACTGCAAAGGCGGAACAGGGTTACACCGCATCGCTGGCCAACGACCTGAATACGGCCGAGGCACGGGCGGCGATCTTCGATCTCGTACGCACGGCCAACTCTGCTGCCGACGCTGGAACGCTTCGCGCCGGCAATGTCGCCGAGATTCTTCGCGTGCTGGATCTCTTCGATGGCGTATTTGCTGTGCTCGAAGACCGTGACGCAGCTCTCACCCGCGCTGCGCTTGCGTGGGCGGAGTCGGAAGGCCGCCTTGGCGAAGTCGCTCCGGAGCTCCTGAATAACCTGTCACTTAGCGATGCGGAGATCGACGCCCTTGTTGCGGAGCGTACGCAGGCCAAGAAGACCCGCAACTTCGCACGCGCTGATGCTATTCGCAACGATCTTCTCGCCAAGGGCATCCTCATCGAGGACTCAAAAGACGGAGTTCGCTGGAAGCGGAAATAAGAGACGGGCCTGTTATCGATGTTGAAGAACGGTAGCGAGCAACGCGGACGCTCCGTTCCAGGCGATCTGAACGCCGATGCAGAGCAGAAGGAAGGCCACCACCCTCAGGATGCCGTGAGCGGTTGAGGGCGATATCTTGCTTGTGATCTGCGGCGCATAGGCGTAGCACACATAGACGAGAGCGCTTAACACAATCACCGCGAGCAGCAGGCCAACGTGCGCCAGCACATTGTCGCTAATCGTCTTTTTTGAAGCGTGCGCGCTCAGTGTCAGCATCACGACGATACAGCCAGGACCAGCGGTGACGGGGAAGGTGAGCGGATAGAAGGCTCCCTGCTCAAGGCTGTTGCTCTTGGCCTCCTCGTCGCTTTCTACCTCTTCGTGCGCTTCTTCGACCGTAGCTTGTGGGTCCTTTTCGTTTAAAAGAGACCAGCCCATCGCGGCCAGAACAAACCCTCCCGATACCTGCACGATGGGCAGCGAGATGCTGAAAAAGCTGAGCAGTGCAGAGCCAAGCAGCTCAATAATGGCGAAGAAGAGGATTGTGTTAATCGCAATGCGACGCGCAAGCGAGCGATAGATCTTGGGTGAGACAACGCCCACGAGTCCAAGAAAGACCAGCGCTGAGCCGAGCGGGTTGACGACCGGCAACAATGCGCTGAACCCAAAGGCAAAGAATTTCCAAAGCAGAACCATAGCTCTTGCTCCAAACGTAATCCAGCTCTGTAGCTTTTCTTGAACGATAGTCTATAGGGACATGGGCCCAGTGGTGCTCTTACGCCTTGCGTCCGACGGCGATATCTTTGACCTCGGCCGGAAGCGCTCCAGTCTTCAGCTTCGAGCTTGTAACCAGAAAGACTGCCAGCAGGATCGATGCCATCCCGATATATTCCACCATCACGAAGCGTTCATGAATAAAGATTGCCCCAAGAATAACGGCAATGACAGGGTTGACGTAAGCATAGGTTGTGACCTTCGAGACGGCTACATGGTTCAGCAGGTAAATATAGGCCGTATAGCCGGTCAGCGAGCCGAAGATCACAAGGTAGAAGATGGAGGACCATGCCTCCACATCCCAATGCGAGCCGCGATAGCCGCCTGAGGCGAACATGATGCCGGTATTGAAGATGCCCCCGAAGAGCATCTGCCAGCCTGCTGCCGCAAACCCGCTGATTGCCATGGTCGAGCGGCGCGAGATGATGGAACCAGCCGTCCAGCAGAACGCACCGGTAAGAATGATGACTGTCGCAATAATCTGCCGCGAGTCGCCATGGAAGCTGTTACGCAGGCTAGGAGAGACCAGAAACGCCAGGCCCAGAAAGCCGATGATGATTCCGATCCAACCGCGGGAAGGAAGACCTTCGCCATTGGGAAGAAACATCTCGATCAGGGCGGCAAACAGTGGGATTCCCGCCACCAGAAGAGCAGCCAAACCGGTTGAAAGATAGAGCTCCGACCAGAGAACAGCCGAGTTGCCGCAACCCAGCATGAGCACGCCGATGATTGCCAGCAGGCCGAATTCGCGCAGGGTTGGCCACATCCGCACCCTGCGAATGGCGCAGATAGCAAGCAGGATGGAGCCGGAGATCAGGAAGCGGGTGCTGGCTATGACGAATGGCGGTAACTCATTCAATCCATAGCGAATAGCCAGGTAGGTCGAACCCCAGAAAAAGTAAACACAGATAAAAGAGACGAGGATTCGTGTGCTATTGGACGAGCTTTGCGTAGAGGGGAGCACATCTCTATCCTACGACGCGGGCAGCATTGGCCCGCTTATTTTCGTCAGCGGCCATTGAGGTAGTAAAGTGCCGGTTCCTCTTTTCGGAACAAGTCTCTTCTGTGCAAAGGACTGGTCCTGTCCGGCGGAGAAAGGCGTTACATCCTCTCCGCCGGACAAGCGCTGCAGCGATTAGAGGTGCGGTTGTACTTGCTCGACGTCGGTGGTTTGGCAGGTGTTCGGCGCTTCTTTGCAGATTCGGCACTGGTGGCAGAAGCTGCGATTCAGCAGATGCGCTGTAATCAGCAGCATTGAGCCGCCTATGCTAAGGATGAGTTCCGTTGCAAGGTGAAGGGTTTCGCCCTTCCACGCGACGAACAGGATGAGGAACATGCCGGCTGCGATCAGAGCAAGCAGCGGTTTGCGCCGATGCACCCTATAGCCGGGAACGAATCCGGCAAATCCAAAGAGGACGATGCCGATGGCGAGCCAGCGATGAAAGGATGCGTCTCCGGGAAGGTAGGGAATGATGTCTGGAAAAAGGCTGATGACGACAGGAGTGAGCAGGCAATGAACCATGCAAACTGCCGAAGCGGTAGCACCGGCGATGTCTGCATGACGATGCAAGCGAGAGAGGGACACAGATGAAGATGCGATGACAAGCTCCTAAATACGTTCGGTTCAGGTGGAGTAATAACTGGAAAATGGAAGCTCAGAAAAAACACAGCTTGGCGAGACGGCTGACCTGTCCATGGTCCAGCCGTCTCACGAGCCTTGTTTTTTAGAAGTTGAGCGTTACCTGTCCGCTTACCGTTCTTGGCGAAACGAAGTGCGTTCCGCTGAACGTCGAGAGGAAGTTGTACAGCGCATATTTATTGGTCACATTCACCGCAGTCACGCTCAGGTTGGTCTTGAACCGATCGCGGCGCAGAATGTTATCCCATCCGGCAGCCATGTCGAACATCGTGCGCGGAGCGACACGCGGTGGATTGCGGTCATCGTTCTCTGTTCCCGGCTTGGGCAATGACAGCAGAGGCGATGAAAGCTCTCCTGTCGGGCAGCTTGTCAACGGCGCGGTGCGGGTAGCCTGCACATTACCGCAGCGCAGTAGAATCTGCGACTGCTGATCCGCCGTCAGGTATGTCAAATCAGTAGGAGTTACACCATTATCAATCGGTGCATTGCCTGCCACCAGGCCGCTCTCATATCGCCACGTAATTCCATACCAGGGCCCTTGCGGCTTTGGCTGGTACTGCATATGCGTGGATTGCTGAAATGCCTGATCGTGATCGATGCGGAACGGTACGCCAGCAGGCACAGGAGATTGGTTGAACAGAATGCCGCCAACCTCCGGCCCGAAGAAGCGCGACCGCGTATGGCCAAGCACCGAATAGGCCGAGATTCCATGCGTCGTGGGAACTGTGACCTTGATGCCAAAGCCATCGATCTTCGACTTCTGCCACTGGATGGGAAATGCCAGCGGCGTATTCAGTAGAACGTCGAAGTCGTAATCGCGGTCAGTGTACTTCCAGAAGTATTCTCCATTCACGACCAGATGCTTGCCGAAGCCCTGCTCGAACCCTGCATCGTACTGATTGCGTGCCGCGGGCTTCAGTGCAACTGCTGCGCCCGCACCTTCCAAGCCGCCAATACCGGTTGAGCTTGAGACGATCAGGTTCTCGTTATAAGGAGTCAGGAAGAGCTTGCCATAGCCGAGCCGTAGCACAGTGTTCGTAGATTTCACCGTGTAGGTTCCGCCTACCCGCGGCTCAACCATCGATCGGCTGCTCAGGCCGTTGTAGTTATCCGCGCGGCCGCCGAGCAGGAATGTCCAGTTCTTCCAGATGATATTGTCCTGCAGGTAGACCGCTTCCTGCTTGATGTCCGTGTGACCGTTGAAGTGATACAGCGATCCGCCGCGCGTCAGGTCATAGGGCCCTGTGCCCGAGTTGTAGTTTGGGTTCGTCGTGTCCCCAACCGGGCAGTTGTTCGGATCGTTTGCATCTGGATTTGTATCTGGAGCACCACTTGCGTTCAGGCACGGCGCATTGAACGTTGGGTCAGTAATGCCGAGAGAGAAGCCTTCGTTCAGGAACGTATGGTAGAACATCGCTCCCACTTTGAAGCTGTGGATTCCATGCGAGTAGCTGTAATCCACCTTCAGGCCGGCGTTCTGTAGCCGTCGCGATTGCGCCAGCGTCGCTGGTGTATCGCTGAAGGGGTCCTTGCTCGGGTAGTAGTGAAAGTTATCCTGCCGCAGATAAGGATTGACCGCGATCAGGCTATTGGTACTGATGATGTGTGTCCACGAGGGCGCGACGTTGTAGCTGAAGATCTCTCCTCGCTGGTCTTGTCCGAGTGCCTGCTGATCATACTGGTTCGGGTTCTGGAACCAGCTTCGCGAGGCACTCAGGTTTAGTTGCAGAGAGTCTGCCTGTGTGGGGTGATAGTCGATGCGGTCGAAGAAGTTCTCATTGTTGCCATGCGCGTGCAGCGGCTGATGTTCCGGTGTGTCGAGATACCGTCCGCTGTCCACTGCGTCGAAGCTGCTGAAGTTTCCCATCCGCTGATTTCCGAATCCCAGCGCCGCGCTTCCGTTCGATGTTCCGAACGAGCCATAGTTCAGGGAGAGCGAACCGGTCGGGTGCGGCAGTCCAAGTCCAGAGCGCGTTGTTGTTTGCACTACCAGCGATGCCTTGTCGCCATATTCAGGCGGTGCAATTCCATCGATCACGTTGATCGACTGAATCGCATTGAGCGAAAGCTGGTTGCCAAAGACGCGGCTCTGCTGGTCGCTCACCGGCTGGCCATCAATCGAGTAGGTTGTGTCCGCATGCTCGCCCATGGGATGAAACAAGCCGTTCGAGTCTGAAGCGATCCCTGGCGTGCTCAACGTAACCAACGAGCTCAGCGGAGCGCTTGTGCTCTCGGTTGGCAGCTTCGTAAACAAGGAGCGATCTACCGCGGTTGCTGACGTTGGATCGTTGTTCACCATGTCCGACGCATCTGCCTCCACGGTGACACTCTGCGAGCTGGAGGCAACTGCCAGTTGAAAGTTAACGGTTGTATTCGATGCAGACCGCAGTATCGCGTCTTTCGTCGTTGGTTGAAAGCCTCCAACAACGACAGACATGTGATAGCGGTTGAAGGGAAGGTTGTCGAAGTGATACTGTCCGCTCGCATCGGTGTGGGTCGTCTGCTTGTATCCGCTGAGGGGGTTCTGAACGGTAACGACTGCGCTGGATATCACCGCGCCTGTGGTGTCGGTTACTGTTCCTGTGATATTGCCGCTCGTTCCCTGTGCGAATGCTCCGGCGACCAGCAGAAAGAGGGAAAAAGCTATCAAAGAAAGTCGAAATGGAATGCTTCTGTGCATAATAGGCCGATTCCTGATGCCTCGTAGGCATCATTTTAAAAAGCGCGATGACGCGCGAGCGCGTGTTTTGCGGACAGAAGATTTAAATGAAGGAAACTTTTCTGTCGCTGCCTAGACGAACAAGGGATTGCTGTGGCCGGCAGGGGGACCACGGCTCGCCATCTCGAAACGCCAGTTAAAGGACCGCAGCGTATCGGAGGCAACCGCGCTCAGGGGTTCGATCTCCAGGGTCGGTGCCGGAGCCAGATGCAGAGTGGCCGGCAGCGCAGAGTGCATCGCCATGCAGACCGGGCAATGGTCTTCCTGTGGTGCCTGGTTATGATGCGAACTTTGCTTGAGCGAAGAGGTCTCGGCATGAGTGTGGCAGGCTTGCGCTGCACTCATGAACGTGATCATCAGGATGCAAAGCGCGGCGATCATCCGCATCCATACCACTGGCTGCCGGGTGTTCTTTCCGCGTTGGAGATAGCTTTGCATCGATATTCGCGCTTTTATCTGTTTAGCACATCTCGGGTTGCAGGCCAAACAGCGGCAGCAATCCCCGCGCCCTCGGACGCGTCTAAAGCGGTGGTACTACACTGTCGAAACTGACCTTTATGACTAAGACGCAACGACTGTCCGTAATGTCTACTTTCGCGTGGATTTTTCTCGTCGTGGGCTTGGCAGTCTTCGCCGTACGGCCCGGAAATGCAGTCCCGACTTCGCAGAAGACCCTGCCCGCGACGGACTCCGCCACCACGCCTCACCGCACCCGTCTTTATCTCAAAGACGGCAGCTACCAAATTGTGATGAGCTACCGCATCTCCGGCAAACTCGTTCATTACATTAGCGCGGAGCGGGATGGCGCAGAAGAAGAGGTTCCTCTGTCTCTCGTGGATCTCGATGCCACACACCGCTGGGAGAAGGAGCATTCTCCCGATCAGGCAAGCGATACTTCCGCCAGCCCTGAACCTCCTGCTATCGACCCTGAGTTGCTCAAAGAAGAGGCCGATCGCGCTTCTCTCACGCCTGAGGTTGCTAAAGATCTTCGTCTTCCTGAGCAGGACAGTGTTCTCGTCCTCGATACCTTTCATGGCGCTCCGGAACTCGTTCCGCTCTCGCAGAACGATAGTGACCTCAACCGCAACACTGGCCATAACATCCTCCGGGCTGTCATTAACCCCCTCTCCAGCCCCCATCAGGTGGCGCAACTCAAGGGAGAGCGGAGTGATGTGCAACTCCATGTAGCTTCACCGGTCTTTTACATCCGCGTCGGCGACGACACCGTTCCGCCCACGGGCGGGACACCTCTTACGGTCGATACTCATGGTGCTTCCAATGCCATAAAGACCGATCCTGCAAGTAGCTCGGCCAGCGATCAATACGTCATCACTCGAGCGGACGTTCGCACCGGCGTCCGCGACATCGCGAGCTTTCGGATTGGACTGCTCGGTACTGGCCAGTCGCAGGAAGATATCGTCGAAACCACCTCTGAGGTTCTTCCCGGCGGTCACTGGATGAAGCTAACGCCGAAACAGCCGCTCGATTTTGGCGAGTATGCGCTGATGGAGGTCATCTCGGACAAGGTGGTGAATCTCAGTGTCTGGGACTTTGGTGTTCACCCTGTTGCTCCGGAGAACCGCGACATTATCAAGCCTGAGCCTAAACGCCCGCTCACTCTCGAACGCCGCCGCCCCGAGTAAAGGGCCGCTGAAGTTGGATCGTTGTCCTGGCCCTCCCCCGGGGGTATTTTGTTTACAAAATCTATCGATTCAACAGCTTATGCTGGTAATTGCTCGCAAAAAATTGATTTAACATGGTTTTCGGGTAAATATTCATTTTAAAAAAAGTTAAGCCCAGCGATGCCGCTGGGCTTTTTGTTGATTTCGATGCTGTTTCTAGTTTAGCGAATTGGGCCTAACTGTTTTGCAGCTTTTCGCAATTTATTTTCAACGCGATAAGTTGTTTATTTCTATCAGCTTGCCGGATTTTTCGAGATGCTTTTCAATGGCCTTGGGGCTTGACAGGAACTAGCGCTCGTCGCGCACGCCGGCGAGCGCAACACGCTCCATCAACAAGCCCTTGCCCATCACAGCGATGTTGTTGCGGGTCGACTTAGCTTCGTACATCATCGTGTCGGCTGCCCGCAGAATTGTAGGCACTGTGTTGCCGTCTTCGGGATAGGTAGCGAGCCCGAAGCTGCCTGTAAGGCGCAATGAAAGGCCGGCACCCTCAAGAAAACGCGAAGAGAGCAGATCCTGATAGATGGTCATCGTGGCTGCTGTCGCTGCAGTCTTCGTCAATCCTGGAAACAACACTACAAACTCGTCTCCGCCATAGCGGAAGGCGGCGTTGTCCGGCCCGATGGAGCGCTTCAGCAGGCCTCCGGCTTCAGCCAGAAGACGACTTCCTACGAGATGGCCATGGGTATCGTTGATGGACTTGAAACGATCAAGGTCCATGAACATCAAGCTGAATACCTTTCCGATTGCCACCTGCTCGTCGAGCATGGTGTAGAGATGCCGCGCATTGAACAGGCCGGTAACGTCATCAGTAATGGTGAGTTCCTGAATCAAAGTCACCGACTTCGCATTCTGAATTGCGATCGCAGCATAGTCGCACAGAATGCGCAGAAATGAGATCGAATACTCCGACATCAGATCGAGCTTGCTGTTCAACAACTGGATAACGCCGAGCGTCTTGTCGGCTGCGCGAACAGGGATGCAGGCGATGGACTGGATTCCCAATTCGGGATGGGCTGCGGCAAACTTTGACCATTGAGGATCGAGAACAACGTCCGGCACGATCAGTGGATTGCCGGTTGCGGCTACCCATCCTGCGACGCCCTCACCCATCGGCACGCGCAGCCCCTTCAGACTTGCGGCATCCTGGCCTACCGCGATGGCGTAATACAACTCGTTCGATGTTTCGTCGACCATCATCATCGACCATCGCTCCGGCCCGAAGAACTGGGCCATCTTTTCCATGATGGCTCCCAGGATCTCTTCAAGCTCCAGGCTGGTCGTCAGCGAACGAGCGACATCATGGAACACCCGAAGGTGGTCGAGCTGTCGGCTTTCGATCACTTCAAACTTCCGCTTGTCTCTCACTCACTGCACCTCAAGAGAGCACACCATTTTCCAGAAGTAAATCTGTCAGCAAAATATTAATAAGGCTTGAGCACTTCATCGTATAGAGAATTCCGTCATCCGCCAATGTGAACCATATTCCTTGAAGGTTTCTCAAAACCGGGTTCGCCAATATGATGACGTTCTTCTTTTCGCATCACTACTTTGCGGATATACGCATCGAGTTCTTCATCGGTTCCACCTCGTAACATTTCTCCGTAAAGATCATGATCGCTCTGCGAAAAGAGACAGGTTCGTATCTTGCCGTCCGACGTAAGCCGAACTCTGCTACAGTGCCCGCAGAAGGGGCGGGACACTGGCGCGATGATTCCAATCTCGCCCAGTCCATCGTCGAACGTAAATCGCTTTGCAGTCTCACTTGCGGCATTCGGTGCAAGCTCTACCAGCGGACGGTATGCATTCAGGCGCCCTACTACCTCATTCATGGGAACTACCGTCTCCGGCTTCCAGGTACGGTCTTCCTCAAGCGGCATGAACTCGATAAACCGCACGATGACGTCTTCCCGGCGCGAGAACTCTGCGAACTGCTCGATCTGGTTGTCGTTGAAGCCGCGCAGCAGAACACAGTTAACCTTTATGGGAGCCAGTCCGACGACCTTCGCCTGTCGTATCCCAGCCATCACGCGGTCGAAGCTGCGAGGAACACGTGTAATGGCAGCAAACGTCTCAGAATCCACGGCATCCATGCTGACTGTAATTCGATTGAGTCCGGCATCCTTCAAAGGCCTAGCCAGCCCTTCCAGCAGGTGTCCATTTGTGGTCAGTGCGATATCGAGGGGATGGGAGCTATCTTTATGCGCCCCGTCCGATAGATAAGGAGTCCGCATCTTTGCCAGTTCGCTGACCATCTCCACGAGGCCATGTCGCAGCAGCGGCTCGCCACCGGTCAGTCGAATTTTCTCTATCCCCAGGGCGACAAACCGACGTACCATGCGCAGGTAATCCTCGATGGCAAGTTCGGAGTATTGAGCGCCTTCGTTCCCGGTGCGGCAATAGACGCATTTGTAGTTACATCTGTCGGTTACCGAGACACGAAGATCGGTGATGGCGCGGCCAAATTTGTCCCGTAGTCTGCCCATAACCTGCTGAGCGGCCTTGTCCCGGTCTTCTCCAGTCCGCTCCAAAACTGAGGTAGCGGCATCGCTAATCGTTCTATAGGACATGTCAGCCATCGACTTCGTTGCAACATCGGTTAGATGCATTCACTTGGGGAGGGAAGCAGACAACCAGATATTCCCCAGTATAGTCATGGGACAGCGGACGCATTACAAGCGTGACTAACTTTTTGCCGCGCGGACTGCTTTGGTGAGAGCGGGAACGATCTCGAAGAGATCTCCGACGACGCCATAGTCGGCAACTTCAAAGATGGGGGCGTTCTCGTCCTTATTGATCGCAATCACGGTTTTTGAGCCTTTCATTCCGACGAGATGCTGAATCGCTCCGGAGATGCCGACGGAGAGATACAGCTTAGGCGAGACGGTTTGCCCGGAGCTGCCGACCTGACGCTCCATCGGCAGCCAGCCGTTGTCGCAGATGGGACGCGATGCGGCGAGTTCTGCTCCGAGTGCTGTGGCCAGCTCTTCGACGATGCCGATGTTCTCCTGCTCGCCGATGCCGCGCCCGACGGAGACGATGAGTGGTGCAGCGCTGAGATCGACCGTCTGCGCAGCTTCGCGGAAGGGTTCGCCCGGCTTGTTGCGAATCTGGCTGGCTTCGAGTTGTGGAGTGAAATCTTCTGCGGTTGCGGTGCCGGCTTCGACGGCTTCGGCGCGGAATGTTCCGGCCTGCACCGAAACGAAGCATGGGCCGGTGCCAGCGTGTCTGTAATCTGCATTCAACTTGCCCTGCAATAACTGACGCACGAAGACCGGACCGTCATGAACGGCGATGACATCGCTGATGAGAACCTGCCTGAACCGCGTCGCCAGAGCTGGCGCAAAGTCCCGCACCTGGTAGGTGTGCGGCAGCACTACATGCGTTGGGCCGACTTGCTTTACCAACTGCTCGAGTGCGGTGACATATCCATCCGATGTATAGGTATGCAAAAGTGCATGTTGCACGTTGAAGACCTTTGTCAGCTTTTTCCCGGCTAGCTCCGAGGCAAGCGTGGCGGCTCCTTCACCGATTAAAGCGGCGGAACACTCTGTGCCCAGCTTTGCTGCCAGTTGCTGTCCGGCGGCAAGGGCCTCAAAGCTCATGCGGTTCCACTTGCCGCCATGCTGTTCCATCAGAACGAGAACACCGCTCATATCGCCCTCACTTCAAATTTCAGTTTCTCCACCAGTTTGTCTGCGATCTCGGCGGGTGTTCCGGTCAGCATCTCGGTCTTCTTCTGCTTCTCGGGAAGATAGACGCGCTCGAGAGTAATTGCCTGAGCGGTTGCGGCGGCAGCAGCCTGAACGGTCTTCGTCTCTTTCGTCTTTGCTTTTTTTATTCCCATCAACGTGGCGTAGCGCAGCTTGTTACCGCCGGACTGAATGGTGAGCAGCGCGGGCAGCGGCATCTCGACGTGTTGGAACCAGCCGTCTTCAAGTTCGCGCTTCACCTTCAAGCCACCGCTGATGACCTCCACCTGCATAATGATGGTTGCGTGGGGTATCCCTAACAGTTCAGCGAGGACTACGCCTGTCTGGCCAAGGCCAAGATCGTCAGATTGTAACCCTGTCAGTATCAGATCGGGCGACTCGTCTCTGGCGGCGTCTGCGAGCAACTGCGCGATGCCCAATGTGTCGCGCTCACCGAGATCATCGGCTTCGATGTGGATGGCACGGTCTGCTCCTTTAGCCAGAGCTTCGCGGAGAGTACTGGTGACGCGCTCCGGCCCGGCACACAGCACAACGACTTCGCCGCCATTTTTTTCTCTTAGCTGCAATGCCTCTTCGAGCGCGTAGGCGTCGGGCTCGTTGATGGTATAGCTCAAGCCGCTCTCGTCGATCCACTTGCCGTCAGACGTGACACTGATCTGCGCGTCGCGCTCCGGCACCTGCTTGATTGCCACCAGTATCTTCATTGTTCTCCTGTCCTAATCTCTGATGCCGGTAAGGCTCTCGCGGCCAATTGCGCGATGTCCAGCAACTGCGGCGGTGCTTCGCCCATCGCCGATAGCGCATCACGAAACATGGTGTTACAGAACGGACATGCAGTGCCCACAACCTGTGCGCCTGTGCCGGCAAGCTCTGCGGCGCGAACATGGCTTACGCGCTCGCCGCTCTCTTCGCCGAGAAAGGCCAACCCTCCGCCGGCGCCACAGCAGAAGCTACGCTCGTGCGAGCGGGGAGCTTCCACTAACTTGCCTGTCATCGACACGATCTCACGTGGCTCTTCGTACACATCACGATAGCGGCCGAGATAGCAGGGGTCGTGATAGACAATGCTTTCGCCGGAGTTTTGCTTCGGCAGGCGATCTTTGTGGCGCGCCATGAATTCGCTGTGGTGTTCGATCTCAGGAGCGATGCCGTACTCGCGCCAGTCATTTGAGATCGTGCGTACGCAATGCGGGCAGATGGCGACGACCTTTTGTACCTTTGCTGTCTCGAATGCCTTCAGTCCGAACTCCGCCATGGTTTGAAAGACGAGATCATTCCCCAATCGTCGTGCGGGATCGCCTGTGCACTTTTCTTTTTTTAATACGCCGAAGGTTGTTCCGAGATGCTGCATCACGCGCGCGAAGTCGGCGATGATCTCGCGTCCCTTGGGATCGTATCCGCCCATGCATCCCAGCCAGAGGCAATACTCCTGCGTCCCGTCGAAGATGGGGAAGGCCTGCTTCTGAATAAATTTGTCGCGCTCCGTTGCACTCAGGCCAAGCGCGTTCCCTTGCTTCTCCAGCGCGAGAAATAGTTTGGTGCCGTGTATGTCTTCCCATGCACCGGTGTTGGTCGCGCCGCGCCGTAAGCCGATGATGATGGGCAGATGCTGAATGCCGACGGGACACTGGTACTCGCAGCTTCCGCAGGTGGTGCACTCGAAGGCCGCTTCCATGCTCATGTACTTCGCAGTGGAGTCGGTGGGAGGAACTTCGCGTGTATCGGTGAGCAGGGAAGTCTCGGAGGCTGGACCGAATTCGTTGAGGTACGAACGCGTTCCGAGGATGATCTCTTTCGGGTTCAGGACTTTTCCGGTGTTCGATGCAGGGCAGTGTTCGGTGCAGCGGCCACATTCGACGCAACTATAGACCTGCAGCGAGATCAGCTGGGTCACGTCTTTACCTGCTACCAGGCCGAAGTCTTCGTCGCCGTTGAGTGGAGGAATTTTTGAGAAGCCGTCGCGTTTAAGGAAGACCGTAAAAGGGCTGATCACGAGATGCAGATGCTTGGTGTGCGGAATCAGCGGAAGGAAGACCAGCAGCGTCAGGGTGTGCGTCCACCAGAGGAACTTCACTGCTGTTCCGCTGGCGTCTACAAAGAATGCGCCGAGATAGCTCACCATCAGAAGGAAGATGAGGAACGCAATCACTCCCGACTCATACGAGACCTTCTTCCCGAGCCAGATAGGGCGAACAAAAAAACGGCGCACGAACAACGCCGTGATTGAGACAGCCACCAGCAGCGCCCAGATGGCGGCAAAGAGGAAGTAGAAGTTGCCGATGTAACTTGCGGGGTTTAGAAAGCCCAGTCCCACGGCATTGGCGATGTGATTCAGGCTGACCAGTGCAAAGGCGAGAAATCCCCAGAAGACGAAGGCGTGTGCCAGTCCCGGTAGTGGCCGCTGACGGATAACCTTGCCCTGGCAAAGTACCTCCCAGAAGAAGTCCCATACTCTTCGCCCAATGGGATGAAGAGTAAAATCCGTATCTTTTTTCGAGCGAAAGATGGTGCGGAGAATCGGACCGAATCGCCAGAAAAAAAGAACCAGCGATATCGCCATGCCGACGAGCAGAAGCACAACTTCCAGCGCGGAAAAATGACCAGGTTCAGCCAGGGTTGCATAGACGTGTAACCCGGAGATGAAGGCTGCGTCCATCGAGCGGGTACCCACCATCGCTACGCGCGCTACAGCAACCATCTGAACCCATCCGCGGGCGGCGCTTCACTCAGCACGGCCCGCATCGTTACAGCAGGTGGCACCAGTGGATCGTCAACAGCTAATAGCTGATGAACTCCGTGCTGCCGCGGCGCAGACGAACACCGGCGACGCCAAAGAAGATCGCTGCGGCGAACATAATTGCATCCCAGTACACCATAGGATGATGCCATCCCGGTGAGAGCGTCCAATCCTGCCCGGCCCAAAGCGTTACCAGGCATGCCACGATGGTGCATTGCAGGCAGATGGTCAGAAAAAGCTGACCGCGACGGCGGCGCCTATCCAGTTGTTCGACCTGATCGGGTGTCAGATTTCGCTCTTCCACGGGCAGCAAGGTGTTAGCCATCAGCGTGTTCGTCTCCTGCGTCTGTTCCAGTTCAAGGGTTGTGTTGCCTTTAACGACCCATCCATTAAATCACAGCATTCGGCTACTGAAGTTGTGAGGGAAAAGAAACTTGCCCCACGCACAGCCGAAGCATATATGAATGTCTATTCATTCGTAAAGGCAGCAAAATTTAGATAAACGCGACTGACTGAATTCCGGCCACATCGAACCGTTTTCGGCAGCGTACGTTTTTGCAACCCACCATGTCGTCGCGCCGTACCATGTAGCTCTGCGCCTTGGCAAAACGCGCGCGATCGCGGTCGTCGGCTCCTCGCGGCAGTTGGCTTTTTTTACGCCGTACCAGCCAGCTCAGTTGATATTCGTCCTGCTGTCCGCAATGGGGACAGGTCATCATATGCGTACGCTGTTCTGGCCGTTCATCGAAAAAGTCTCGCTCTTCCATCGGGCACCTCGTCGGGGTCGGGACGGTTACTTCGCTGCAATAGACCGCCATGCTGCCCTTGCGAAGAGAGTATTGCATAATCGGTGTGGGCTTTGCAGCCCGCAGGTGCCGAAATGAGCAAGGCGAAAAAGCAGGTTTTTTCCAAAGTCAAGGCGGTCAAGGCGAATGCTCGGGCTCGCGTTGGTACGCCGCCGCCCGAGCGGGTTCTCCCCGATCCGAAACAGAAGCTCGCAGCCAAGCCGAAACACAAGCTCACCATGGCCGATCTGATCGGCTCTAAAGGAGATGAAGAATGAATATCTTTCGTGTTACCGCCATCGCACTTTGCAGCGCAGCTATTGCCGCCTCCGCGCAGACGATTCAGGTCAGCAGGGAGAACCGCACGATCTCTGTCACGGCGACCGATAAGGTAACTGCCTTGGCGGATATCGCCACCGTTCATGTCGGGTTCATCGCCTATGGTCCGGATAGCGATGCTGCCTACGCCAATGGATCAAAGACGTCGAACGCCATCATCAAAGCGCTGACCGATGCCGGAATTCCTTCGTCCTCCATCGAGAGCGAGAACCAGTCGGTCACCCCGGTGCAGAATTATCAGGTGGAAAAGCTGTCGGATGCCGAGAAGGCCCAGCGCCAGTTCCAGGTGACGCAGAGTTGGACCGTCCGAACCAGTGCCGACAATGCCGCCAAGGTTCTCGACCTCGCCGTCAAGGCAGGTGCCAACCAGAGCGGGCAGATCGATTGGAGCTTCAAGGACGAGAATGCTCCCGAGGCCCAGGCCGCGGCGAAGGCCCTGCAACGAGCTCGCTCCCAGGCGGAACAGATGGCACAGAGCCTCAATGCCAAACTTGGCGTGCTGCTCTACGCTAGCAATGAAGTGCAGGCAAGCCCGATTCGCCCCATGATGATGCGGGCCATGGCTGCTTCCCCAGCGATGGAAAAAGTTCAACCGCTGGCCATCAACCCGCGAGAGATTGAGAAGTCGGCCACCGTCACGGCGATTTTTGCCATCGAATAAGTTTTGAGAACAAGGGAGCGACTCAATGACCGTTCAGACTTATCGCGAACTCAAACCCACTCCTGAGGCAGAGGCGACCTATCTCAAGTGGCTCGCACAGCTCAACGAGGATTTTACGCGCTGTCAGTCGGTCGATCGTCGCTCCGAGATCGTTCGCGATGAGCTGTATCAGCTCTATCTTGGCCGGATTCATGGCGCTCACAAACAATCCACACTCACGATCGAGCTTGCGACCAGCGTTCTGGCAGAGTCTTTCGACCCGCGTAATGTCACGCTGGAGCCGGAATACTACGGTGACGTCGATGCCGAGCAGTACGCTGTGCGCAAGCCGCTCATCTGGTTCTGGCAGATGTTCGATCGATCACCGCTGGGGCTCAATCACTGGCTGGGCTTTCGCTTTCGCTGCATGCTAGGACGGCATATCTTCAAGCATCTCGGCAAGCATGTGAAGATCTTTCACAACGTCGAATTTACCTTCGGCTACAACCTGACCATCGAAGACAACTGCACGATCCACAAGAACGTGATGCTCGACGACCGGGGCGGCCTTGTTCTGCATGAAGGCACCAGTGTCTCGGACTATGCCAACATCTACAGCCATACGCACGACATCAACAAGCAGGCCGACGTGACTAATAAGCCGACGGAGCTTGGCCCGCGAGCGCGGGTTACCTACCACGGGACTGTGCTTGCAGGGGCCAAGGTTGGCGAAGACGCGATGCTGGGCGCAATGGCGGTAGCGACGCGCGATGTACCTCCGTCCAGCGTCTCCGTAGGAATTCCCGCACGCGTGAAGCGTGAGAAGACGAAGCCTTCTTCGTAATATCTTGATCTTCGTATACGCAACGTATATACATATTTCATGGATGTGATTTACCTCCATCGTGGGCTCCGCTTTGTCTGGAACGCCGAGAAAGCGCGGACAAACAGTGTGAAACACGCAGTGACCTTCGAAGAGGCGTGCGAAGTATTTTTCGATCCCTTGTACCTGTCCGTTGACGCCACCGAGGGCGATGAAATGCGGGAAGCTGCAATCGGCGTCACGATTGCGCGACGTCTATTAGTCGTCGTTCATCTAGTCGTCGAGGGAAATTCCATTCGGATTATCTCGGCACGCACAGCTACAAGCCAGGAAAGGAGACAGTATGAAGACGACATCTGAACGCATTCTCGAACGCATGACAAAAGGCCGTCCCATGACGACCATCAGCATTCGAATGCCTGAAAGCGTTATCGAAGATATGAAGGAGATTGCTCCGACGCTGGGATTTTCGGGGTATCAGCCTCTCATGCGAGCTTATATCGGCGAAGGTCTGCGTAAGGACCTTGAGCGGCTCGATCAGTCGCAAGCGCAGGCATTGACGGAGAGCCTTCGCAAGCATGGGGTGGACGATCAGGTTATCGCCGAGGTGCTTACAGAGACGCGCCTGCGAACCGCTTGATGCAACGCGGCACCGTTGTCTCCGATAAGCTAGAGGTATGAATCAGGAAGTTGTTCTTGTTCTTTTTCAAGTAGTTGTTCTTGTGCTTGCCTTCAGCGTGCATGAGTGTGCGCATGCCTGGGTGGCGTGGAAGCTGGGCGATCCGACGGGCAGGATGCTGGGGCGGGTGACGCTCAACCCGCTGAAACATCTGGACCCATTGGGCTCTGTGTTTATGCCGCTGCTGGCGCTGGTCTATCACTGGCCGCTGATCGGCTGGGCCAAGCCTACGCCGGTGACGGCGCGCAACTTCAAGAACTACAGGAGGGACGACATCCTGGTGACGCTCGCCGGGCCAGCCAGCAATCTTGCCATGGCTACGGTGGCTCTGGTGCTGCTGATTATCCTCAAGCATGTCATTGCGGGTGGCTTAGCCGCAGTGGCGACAGCGGTAGCGCTGGCCTCGAATATCAAAGGAATCTCTACGGCGAATCTTCCGACTTTGTTTCCCGTGGCTTTGTTCCTTTATTACGTCATATTTATCAATCTCTTGCTGTTTGTTTTCAACCTAATCCCAGTCCCCCCATTGGATGGAAGTCATATTCTGCGACACTTCTTGCCTTATCGCGCGGTGCAACTGTACGACAGAATGGGCATGATTGGATTGATTATCCTATTTCTTATTGGAGGGGGCATTATCTTCAATATGTTCATCTACCCTCTTGTGGGCGTTTTCAATCACCTTCTCTTCGCGCTCTGATCTCGCAGTTTTGCTGCGTGGAGTTCTTCAGCCCCGGCTCTGCCTCCTTCGCTGCCTCATCATGTAACCTTGGTTTTGATCGCAATGACTGAAAATACATCGAACACGCCGCGCCGCCGCGTCCTCAGCGGTATGCGTCCCACGGGCCGGTTGCATCTCGGCAACTACATGGGCGCGCTCTACAACTGGGTCAAGCTCCAGCATGAATATGAGTGCTACTTCTTCATCGCGGACTACCACGCACTGACGACCGACTATGCCGATCCCAGCCAGCTTAAGCAGAATATCTTCGAGATCGCGCTCGATTTTCTCTCCGCAGGACTTGATCCTAAGCTTTGCACTATTTTTGTGCAGTCGCATGTCCCCCAGCACGCCGAGCTTCATCTGTTGCTGAGCATGATTACCCCGGTAAGCTGGCTGGAGCGTGTGCCTACCTATAAAGACCAGCAGGAGCAGCTTCGCGAGAAAGACCTGGCCACCTACGGGTTTCTCGGATACCCTCTGCTGCAGTCTGCCGACATTCTTGTTTACCAGCCGGATTTTGTGCCTGTAGGGCAGGACCAGGTCGCACATGTGGAGCTCACCCGCGAAGTGGCGCGACGCTTCAACCACTTCTACAGCCCGAAGCGGATTGTGCCGGGAGGAAACGGTTCATCTGCAGCCGTTGAGCCTGATCCCAACTATCTGCTTCTTCCTGAGCCCGAGGTGCTGCTGACTCCTTCGCCTAAGCTGCCGGGTACGGATGGACGCAAGATGTCCAAGAGCTATGGCAATAGCATTCTGCTGTCTGAGCTCGATGGCGATGTGCACGTCAAGCTTCAGGGGATGAGCAATGGCGGCCAGCGGCCAACCCAGCATGACCCGGGCGATCCGGACATCTGCCCGGTCGGCGATATGCACCGCCTCTTTAGTGAACCCATAGTGCTCGAACACATTACGACAGGGTGCCGGACGGCGACCATTCGTTGCGATGAGTGCAAGTTTGCCGCGGCCAACTCAATTAACCGGCATCTTCATCCCATACGGCAACGCCGCCAGGAGCTTGAGGAGAACCCGGACAAGGTATGGGAGGTGCTCGATCAAGGCGCGGTTCGTGCCGCTGCGCGGGCGGAGCAGACGATGGTCGCCCTGCGCGCGGCCACGGGTCTCTCTCGTGACCGTTCCGGTGTTCGTATGGATAGGTCGGCAACGCGGCCTGAGGACCAGAAAGATATTCGTGACCTTGCCGACTTCAAAGACTGGTGGGGACTTGCCCCTGCACTTTTAAGCAGAAACCTGCGTGAAGTGTGGCGGAAGAATATTGTTCCAGTCGGGACGGCGCTCAAGCAGGACACCGAAGGCGTCTGGCTTACGCTCAATAACCGTCGTGTCTTTGTGGCGGTGGCGACTCAAAATGCAGGCGAAGAGTCGTGGGCTTTCTCGGTCAAGCCGAAGTCGTACGAGATCCTTGTGCTTCTCTGCTGGCAGGAAGACTTGCAGATTCGCGATTTCGTGATTCCGCAAAAGCTGTATGTCGCTCCATGGACATCTGCTAAAAAAGCGGCTGGCAAGAACAACATTAATTTTGAGGTAGCACGCGTAGAAGGCCGATACGTGCTGCAACTTCCTGACTCTGCCGCTATCGACATTACAGATACCGAGGCAGAATATGACATCATTGGCAACTAAAGACCTCCCCATGCCAGACGAGACCCCAATTCCGGAATCCATTGAGAACCCCGAACCGAATGAGTCGGTCGAGGAGAAAGATGCTGCTGCCTCTTCTCCTGCTCCAGAGGCCCATGAGCCGTTTGAGCTGCAGCCGAAGCCGGTCCCGCCGCCGCCGCCCGAGCCGAAGCGGCCCTCTGCGGCCAAGGAAGAGGCTTCGCAGTCGCCGTTCTCAGTGACCGTAGGGCAGGTCTACGACGGGCCGCTCGATCTTCTGCTCGACCTGATTCGCAAGCAGAATATCGACATCTACGACATCCCCATTGCGCGGATTACCAGCCAGTTTCTGGACTACACCCACCAGTTGAAGCAGACCGACGTGGACTCGGCGGGCGAGTTTATCTACATGGCCTCGCTGCTGATTCACATTAAGTCGAAGATGCTCTTGCCGCGCGACCCCAGCGATGTATTGGGTGGCGATGCGGAAGACCCGCGTCGCGAGTTGGTGGAGCGGCTGCTGGAGCACGAGCGCTTCAAAGCCGCGGCGCAGATGCTGATGCAGAAGCAGCAGATCGAAGAGGCGACCTGGACGAATCCGGGGATGCGCGAGTTCAAAGAGACCGCCAATGCGGATCGCGAGATCGCAGCCGATACGGTGGATCTTGTGCGAGTGTTCCAGGATATCCTGAGCCGCCTGCGAGAGCGCCCCATCCTGAATGTCAACGAGGAATCGGTGACAGTGGCGCAGATGATCGATTATGTGAAGCGCCGCCTGATGATGGAGGACAAGCCAGTAAGCCTGCGACGTCTGCTCCATAACACGCATACGGAGCGAGCGCTGATCTGCATGTTTCTGGCGATGCTCGAGCTGGTTCGCTTACAGGCGGTATTGCTGCATCAGCCGGTTATCCAAGGCGACATCCTGATCAAGAAGACGGACAGCTTCGATACTGTCTTTGCCGATCAGACGCAGCCCCGTGACGACTGGCGGTAGAGCCAGCGCGGACAAAGAGCAACCTTCGGTGACTTAGGCGCCGTTCTAATGGCGTTATATAGCGCTTATACGGGCAACTGTTCGCGTACACGAGTTCGCGAGCGGGTTGTCAGCAGAATCGCTGCGCCGAGGATAAGCGCGCCCCCGGTCCAGGCGTCGGGGCCGAGATGCTCGCCGAGCACAATCACGCCAAGCAGGCTGCCGATCAGCGGCTCCATGTTGAGCAGAACGCCCGCCTGCGATGCCGGAACCTGGGTCAGCCCCCAGTTCCACAGCAGTGTCGTGGTGGCAGTGCAGAGCAGTCCACTGCCAGCTAGAGCCAGCCATACCTTCAACGAGATGTGCGCCACTGGCGGCAGGCCATACTGCAAAGGTACCCAGACCAACAGCATCGCCGTGCCCAGTGCCAGTCCATAGGTCGTGATGACGATGTGAGAGTGGCGCTCCATGAGCTGCTTGTTGAAGAGGATCCAGAAGAGAGCGATGAAGAGGGAGGCGACGATGAGAAGGTCGCCCGCCAGCGATGAGCTGCCTGCGTGGCGGCCGCCAAGAGCGATCAGTGCGGCTCCGCAAGTAGAGGCGGCCATGGCGATCCAGCCGGTACGATCCATGCGTTCATGAGCGAAGATCGTAGCGCCTACGGCCAGAATGACGGGCATAGTGCCGACCATCAGCGCAGCGTGGCTGACTGTGGTCATGGAGAGGCCATAGAATTGCAATAGAAACTGCAGCGGCACGCCGAGAAAAGAGGCTGCAAACAGGACTCCCCACTCCTTGCGGTTGAGGTGCGGGCGATGCGTGGCGAGCAGGGGAGCGAGCGGGACCATCGCGAACAGGAACCGGTAGAGCACCATGTGGGCGAAGTTCATCTCGGCCAGGGCGATCTTGCCGAAGAAGAAGCCGCAGCCCCAGAATGAACTTGCCAGGGTGCAGGCTGCAAAGCCCAACGCTCGTTTCTGGGTTGCATGGGGCATACTCCACTTTCGCATATTCCTGCGAGGAAGAAGAACGTGATTTCCCGCGGCGTGAAATCAAGAAAGAGCCATTTTCAAATAGACTTTTTGCGATGCACAAAATCGAATTAAATCGAGGTAGATTCAGCCGTTTTGGCGTAGTCCTTCTTTCAGCGAGGATGAAGGCCTTTTGTGGACTTCTGCTTTTGGGCGCGATGCCTGTGTGGGGACAGGTGAATTACGGCGAGGTGCGCCTGAAGGTGACCGATCCTTCCGGCGTCGTGGTTAAGGCTGCGGTGCGACTGGTCTCAGAGGCCAACGACTACGACAAATCGTTTGTCACCAATGGCTCGGGTACGCTTGCGGTCGAAGAGGTTCCCTATGGCATCTATCGGGTAGAGGTGCAGAAGCCGGGATTTACCGTGTCTTCGAGTACGTTGCAGGTGCGCTCCGCGTTGCCGGTCGAAGACACGGTTCAGCTCAGCATTGCGTCACTAGTTACGAAGGTCGATGTAACGGATATGGACACCATGATCGATCCTTATCAGCCTGGATCGGAGATGCAGATCGGAGCGAAGCAGATCAGCGAACGGCTGTCGTCGTTGCCTGGACGGTCGGTGCAGGATCTGGTCAATTCGCAGCCCGGATGGCTGTACGAAGGAAATGCCGTTCTACATCCGCGCGGCTCGGAGTATCAGACCCAGTTTGTCGTGGATGGAATTCCGCTGACGGACAATCGCTCACCAAGCTTCGGCCCCGAGGTGGAGGCCGACGATCTGGATTCGATCCGAATTTATACCGCGGGCTACCCTGCGGAGTATGGCAGGAAGATGGGGGGCGTGGTCGAGTTGAATACGCATCGGCAGACTGCCTCCGGGGTGCATGGGCAACTGGTTCTCTCCGGTGGAAGTTATGACACGGCTACCTCATACGGACAGATGCAGGATGTGTGGGGAAAGAATGCTGTGGATGTGAGTGCTGCCGGAAGTATGACCAGCCACTACCTGAATCCTGTGGTCCCCGAGAACTACACCAACAAGGGAACGATTGGAGATTTTTCAACCAGGTATGAGCGCGATCTTACCGAGAACGATCGACTGATCTTCAGCGTGCGCCACGAGTTTTCGCGCTTTCTCATTCCCAATGAGCTTGTTCAGCAGCAGGCCGGGCAGATTCAAAATGGGGATAACTTCGAGACCATCGGCACGGTGAACTATCAGCACATCTTTTCCCCCGACAGCCTGGGCACGCTGGCCGGAATGGTGCGGGACAATGCAAACAATCTCTACTCGAACGCCAATTCAACGCCAATCATCGCCTTTCAGCACAATTATTTTAGAGAAGGATATTTCAAGAGCACCTTTTCGCTTCATCATGGCCGACACGAGTTCAAGGCCGGGATAGAGTCGGACAATACCTTTCTGCACGAGAAGTTCAATTACTTCATCACCGACCCTGACCAGTTCGATGACGATACGCCGCAGACGCTGAACTTCGCGGCCCAGCGCCCCGATCTTGAGCAGTCGGCGTTTGTCGAAGATCTGATTCGACTGGGCAACTGGACGGTCAGCGCAGGTTTGCGATGGGACCACTACCAGCTTCTTCTGAATCAGAATGCGTTCAGTCCCCGACTTACGGTGGGACGCTATCTGCCATCGCTTAAGATGGTGCTGCACGCCTCTTACGACCGCATCTATCAAACGCCGTCGTTTGAAAATATCCTCATCTCCAGCTCGCCTCAGATTGACGCACTCAGCGACCAGTTTTTGCGGCTGCCGGTGCAGCCATCGAGAGGGAATTATTACGAGGGCGGCATCACCCAGGATGTCTCCACCCGCATGCGCGTCGATGTCAATTTCTATCGCCGCGATGTGAGGAACTACGCCGACGATGACCAGCTTCTCAATACCGGTGTCAGCTATCCCATTGCATTCGATAAATCGGTCATCTATGGAGCCGAAGGAAAGCTCGATCTGGTTCGGCTGCAGAAATTGACCGGCTTTGTCAGCTATTCCTACATGGTAGGAAACGTCTGGTTTCCGGTTACCGGAGGACTATTTCTCGGCGACGATGTGAGCAATGCGCTCTCTCAATTGAGCGGCCACTTTCCTGACTCGCAGGACCAGCGAAATACGCTCAGGACGAGATTTAGGTATCAGCTTATGCCGCGGGTTGACGTTGCTGCCGGGGCGTCCTATGGTTCCGGTCTGCCGTTTGAATACACCGGCGACGAAGCTGACGCGTTGGCTCAATATGGTCCGGAGGTCATCAGTCGTATCAACTTCGACCGCGGACGCATTCTCCCCTTGCTAGCGGTGAATGCCTCTCTGGGAGCTGACATTTATCGCAGTGAGAGGGTTAAAATGCGCTTTCAAATCGATGGAGATAATTTGAATAATCGTCTCAATGTCATCGATTTTGGCGGCCTTTTCTCCGGCAATGCAATCGGGCCGGCACGTAGCTTCGCTGTGCGCATGAATGCAAGTTTTTGATGCCGTATCTCCTTTTAGCTTCAATAAAATTCGAAATGAGAGCGCTTGCCGAGGTGCAAAGAGATCACTCTGTGGTTTAGAGTGGTTACCGTCACTTGGATAGAGTTGCAGCATCACGCCAGGGAAGTCCACATCCTGAATGAAGGGTTTCATCAGGAGAGAATTTAGCCCCCGCATGGGGGACTAGAACGGACTCGTGCTCTTGTTCAAGCGCAGATTGCAATTATTTAAAATGCTCTACAAAATGACAGGGCCGAAAATCAATGAATCGTAGAAGCTTTATCTCGTCAGCAGGCGCGTTGCTGGCGAGCAGATCACTTTATGCCGCACTTCCTTCGCAGGTGAAGCAGGATAAGTCTTCTTTCGCAGGGAAGGCAGATCACGCCATCCGCATTGAGCCTTGTACGCTGGAGATCAGCCCCGGCGTCAACATTCAGACACTCGCATACAACGGGCAGGTCCCCGGACCGCTCCTGCGGTTGCGCGAGGGCGTGCCCGTCACCATCGACGTGACCAACTCCTCTCAGAATGCGGATCTGGTCCACTGGCATGGTCTCGCCATCGATTCGCTGAACGACGGCGCGATGGAAGAGGGATCGCCGATGATTGCCGTGGGCGAGACGCACCGCTACTCGTTTACGCCAAAGCCTTCAGGCACGCGCTGGTATCACACACACGCTGCTGCGTACGACAATCTTGCGATGGGCACCTATACCGGGCAGTTCGGCTTTCTTCTGATCGAAGGTCGCGAGCAGCCTGCGCGCTATGACAAAGAGATCAATCTCGCCATCCATCACTGGGGGCCTTCGTTTGTGCCTATGGTGGAGACGATGCGTGAGCAGTCGTCCAACATGCCGCTGACCACCGGGTCGGATGTCGGATATAAGTACGCCACCATCAACTCGCACCGGCTTGGTGCGGGCGAACCCATCCGCGTCAAACACGGTGAACGCGTTCTGATGCGGCTTCTGAACGCGAGTGCGACAGAGAATGTCGTGTTGGCGTTGCCGGGCCACAAGTTCACCATCATGGCAATGGACGGCAATCCCGTGCCGAACCCGAAATCGGTCGAAGTGCTTTCGCTGGCCGTGGCAGAGCGCGTCGACGCGATTGTCGAGATGAACTCGCCGGGTGTCTGGGTACTGGGCTCTACGCTAGCCAAAGAGCGTGAGATGGGCCTTGGCATCGTCATTGAGTATGCGGGAAAGACAGGCACGCCGATGTGGACAGATCCTGCCCCAGAGATATGGGACTACACGCAGTTTGCCAACGCGTCCGCATCGCCGCATACACCGGATGAGATCTTTGAACTCACCTTCCGCGACTTCGGTCCTAAGCCAGGCTCCAAGTTCGATACCTGGACGATCAACAAGAGGTCGTGGCCCGACATCGATCCTCTGATGGTCCAGCAGGGCAAGCGATACCGTCTGGTATTTCGCAATGGCAGCGGCGACCAACATCCGATGCACCTGCACCGGCACACCTTTGAAGTAACCCGTATCGGCAAGACGAAGATCAGCGGATTGATGAAAGATGTCATCAACGTCATGCCGCTCGATACGGTGGAAGTAGAGTTCGTTGCCAATAATCCAGGTGACACGTTGATGCACTGCCATCAGCAGCTCCATATGGATTATGGGTTCATGCAGTTGATTAAGTACTCAGTCTAGGCTTTATCGTCGCCGCGTTTGAGTACGATCTACCTCAGTTGGATGAGAGTTAACTATCTATGCAGAGATTTCGGTATGCACTACTTTTAGCCGCAGGAGCCGGGTTCTTTCTGTTTCAGGCAAGGCCCATATCTGTCTATGCCGCTTCAAGCGTTCAGCCTGCGGCCCAATCGCAGGATGCAACCGGTTCAGCGAAGCCGGGCGCCACTGCCTATGCGAACCACTGTGCCATCTGTCACGGCGAGCAGCGTGAAGGTATTCTGCCGGCATTTCCGCCGCTGGTGGGTATTCAACACCAGATGACTGACCAGCAGATCATGACTCTGATTCATACGGGCAGGGGACGCATGCCCGCGTTTCCGAAGGTGCAGGGAGAGGAGCTGACGGCGCTGGTGCATTATCTGAGCACTCCCGCCATGACCGTCTCCGATGCGGCATCGGATGTAAACGGTAACTCTTCTGCGGTTCATTCTTCGGGCTTGGTTGAAGCGGGCAAATCCCTGTTTCAACAGAACTGCGCCTTCTGTCACGGTCGCGACGCGATGGGCGGCGAGACCGGTCCGGACCTGACTCGTTCGAAGCTCGTGCTCGCTGATGTTGGAGGCGACAAGATCTCGGAGGTCGTGCGCGACGGGCGGCCCGAGAAGAAGATGCCTGCGTTCAATTTCTCCAGTCAGGAAGTATCGAGTATTGCAGCCTTCGTTCACTCACAGGAGAAAAAGGCGTCGTCGATGAAGGGCGGCCGCCGCGGTGTTGATGTCTCCGATCTGCAGACTGGCAATGCAGCGTTGGGCGAGAAGTACTTCAATGGTGCAGGCACCTGCGCGAAGTGCCATTCCGCAACGGGAGATCTGGCCGGAATCGCCAAACGGTATGAGGGACTTCAGTTGGAGATGCGGATGCTCTATCCGCATGGGGCGAAGAGCAAAGTAGTTGTGACCCTTCCTTCTGGAGAAAAATTGGCTGGAACGCTGGTGTATCAGGATGAGTTCGTTATCGGCATGCGTGACGAGAGCGGCACCTATCACTCCTGGAAGACCAGGAATGTGAAGTTCCACGTTGACTCGCCGGTGGACGCGCACGTCGAGCTCTTCGACAAATACACCGATGCTGACATCCATAACCTGATGGCTTATCTGCAAACGCTGCGTTGATTTCATCCGCGCTGCATGACGCACTGACAGAGGAGATGATCTGCCGATATGAAGTTCCTGAAGAATGCATTTGCTGTGGCGATAGGCGTATTGACCTTGGGCGCTTTTCCTTGCTCACTCATGGCACAGAATGTCGATGCGTCCATGTTGCTTCATCCGCCGGCTGACAGTTGGCCCAGCTATCACGGCGATTACACTGGCAGGCGTCACAGCAAGCTGACGCAGATTACTCCCGCGAATGTGAATCAACTGACGCTGGCGTGGGCCTTTCAGACGGAACGCAGCGGCACTATCAAATCTTCTCCGTTGCTGGTCAATGGAGTGCTGTACTTCACGATTCCCGACAACGTCTGGGCGGTGGATGCACGCTCCGGCCAGCAACTGTGGCACTACACCTATCCTCCCAATAAGGGCGATCACATCGGCCAGCGCGGCGTAGCGATCTATAAGGATTGGCTCTACTTTGCTACTCCCGACGCACACCTTGTCTCTTTGAACGCCAAAGACGGAACGGTGCGCTGGATCGTACAAGTGGCCGACGTTGAGAAGGGATACTGGTCGACAGAAGCGCCGCAGATCGTAGGTAACCATGTGATCGTCGGCGTAGGCGGCGATATGGACAATCTCCAGACCTTCATCCGGGCAGTCGATCCGGAGACGGGCAAGACACAATGGCAATTTGATGTAACTGCTCCTGCAGGTACGCCGAATACCGCTACCGGTGGCACGACATGGATGTCCGGAAGCTACGATCCGGAGTTGAATCTCATCTATTGGGGAACAGGCAACCCGACGCCGGTTCTTACCGGCTCGACGCGACCCGGCGATAACCTCTACACCTGCAGCATCGTCGCTTTGAATCCTGATACCGGCAAGCTTGTGTGGGCGTTCCAGCCCTCGCCGCACGACACCCACGATTGGGATGCCGTCGAAATACCCGTGCTGGTGGACGGAACCTTTCACGGCCAGAAGCGAAAGATGCTGATGCAGGCCTCTCGCAACGGCTACTTCTTTGTGTTGGATCGAACCAACGGTAAGAACCTGCTGACAGTTCCCTTTGGGCCAGTGAACTGGGCGTCGAAGATAGACGAGACTGGCCGCCCCATTCCCAATCCCAAGAAGGAGCCCTCCCCGGACGGTGTTCTGATTGCGCCTGATGAAGGTGGATTGACCAACTTCCGTTCACCCAGCTTCGATCCGAAGACTGGCTTGTTCCTCGTGGACGCGCACCCAAGCTGGAGCCTCTACTTCGCCAAACCCGCGGACGGCACCTACGGATGGGCCGGTGCGGACTACGGCCTGTGGGGCAAAGGTGTCCTCGAGGCGATTGACTACCAAACCGGAAAAATTCGCTGGAGCCATGAACTTGGCCCTGGCGGAGCAGGTGCGGGAGTTTTGACGACAGATTCCGGCCTCACCTTCACCGGCGATGCTCATGGAAACTTCCTCGCACTCGATACAGCTACCGGGAAGACGTTATGGCATGCGGGAGCTGGAGCTTATATCGCCAGCTCTCCGATCACCTACAAGCTCGATGGCGATCAATATGTTCTGACCAGCGGCGGCGGAGTTCTCTTTGCCTGGAAGCTTCCGAGCGCTAGCCGCTAACAAAAATGCGGAACTCTGCTGAGATGGATTAGCGTATCTTCGCGTATCTTCGCTCCACAACCGCACAACCGCAAAGAGGTGTCCATATATGGACACCTCTTTGCGGTTGTGGACAGTCGAGCTTGGGTTAGTTGTCTCAAGTGCCTGAAAATAATTGAGATTGATTGGCCTTCCATGTGCAATTCTGTCATGCGTCATGGATATCTCCAGACCTGATATCAAGCAGAAGAGGTTGCGCAGGCAGTGGGTTACTGCCGCATGCGTAGTGTTAGTGGTGGGTGCTGCTGCGTTCTTTGTAACGCGGCTGAAGCCGGCTGCTCCCGAGGTAGAACGTGCGACGGTCTGGACGGACACCGTGAAGCGCGGGCCGTTGCTGCGACAGGTCCGTGGTCCGGGAACGCTGGTCCCTCGCGAAGACAAGATTCGTTTGATTCCCGCCGAGACCGAAGCCACCGTGGTCCGGATTCGCGTGCTGCCTGGAGCCAAGGTGCAGCCGGACACCGTGCTGATGGATCTGGTGGATCCAACCCTGCAGCAGGAGCTGCTCGATGCGCAATTGCAGTTGAAGGGCGCAGAGGCGGACTACATCAACACGCGGGCAAAGGTAGAGAGCGACCTGATGGATCAGAAAGCCGCAGGCGCTACCGTGAATGCGGACTATAGCCAGGCGCAGTTGCAGGCGAAGACAGATAAGTCGCTCTATGACCTGGGAGTGATCAGCGGATTGACGTATAGCGCGTCGAAGGGCAAGGCCGATGAGTTGGTGACGCGCAACGATCTGGAGAAGCAGCGTCTGACGCTGAATGAGAAGGCAATCGAGACGCAGCTCTCCGTGCAGCAGACGAAGGTCGATCAGGCAAAGGCGCTGCTGGCATTGAAGCAAAAGCAGCTCGATGCGCTGAGCGTTCGTGCTGGAATTAGCGGCGTGCTGGTCGAGCTCGATCATCAGGTGGGTGAGCACGTGACGGCAGGGACAACGCTGGCCAAGGTGGTACAACCCGACCAGCTCAAGGCCAGCCTGAAGATCGCCGAGACCCAGGCACGCGATATTCAAATCGGGCAGCCCGCGGAGATCGACACGCACAACGGGGTGATTGATGGCACCGTGATGCGAATCGATCCGGCGGTATTGAACGGAACTGTGACAGTGGACGTAGAACTGGCTGGTGCTCTGCCGCAAGGAGCGAGACCGGACCTGAGCGTCGATGGAACCATCGATCTGGAGAGGATGAAGGACGTGCTTTATGTTGGCCGGCCGGCGTTCGGAAACGAGAACAGCACCATCAGCCTCTTCAAACTGAGCGCTGACGGAAAGACAGCGGTACAGGTCCCGGTCAAGGTAGGTCGCGCTTCGGTGAACAGTATTCAGGTGATTGAAGGATTGCAGGCAGGGGATACGGTCATCCTCTCGGACATGAGCCGCTGGGATGGTACGGATCGAATTCGGCTGGACTGATTTCTGAAATAGGAGAGATGGAATGGCGGAAAACATTATCGAGATCGAGGATTTGACGAAGGTTTTTTATACCGATGAGATCGAGACGCATGCGCTCTCCGGTGTCCACCTGAACATCAACCGTGGAGAGTATGTGGCGATGTCGGGCCCATCCGGTTGCGGAAAATCTACGCTGCTCTCCATCATCGGGCTGCTGGACACACCGACCAGTGGGCGGTACACGCTGAACGGAAAAGAAGTCGCGAATTTAAATTTCGCCGACCGTTCGCGCATTCGAAATCAGGAGATAGGGTTCATCTTTCAGAGCTTCAATCTGATCGGTGATCTCACGGTTGCGGAGAATGTCGAACTGCCGCTGACGTATCGGGCAGGAATGCCCGCTGCCGAACGAAAGCGGCGGGTGCAGGAATCTTTGGAGCGTGTCCATATGGCGCACCGCATGCGGCACTATCCGGCACAACTCTCCGGCGGCCAGCAGCAAAGAGTCGCTGTGGCACGTGCGCTGGCTGGCTCCCCTTCGATCCTTCTTGCCGACGAGCCAACGGGAAATCTCGACTCGAAGAACGGCGAAGCAGTGATGAAGCTGTTGCAGGAGTTGCACGAAGAGGGTGCGACGATCTGCATGGTGACGCACGATCCGCGGTTCGCTGCTCACGCGGAGCGGCAGATTCATCTGTTCGACGGCAAGGTAGTGGCCGAGGGAGAACTTAATCGGCTCTTGGCGGAGATACAAGCGTAGCGCAGGAGGGCAAATGAGCCAATGGATGCAGGATGTGCGATATGCGCTGCGCCAACTGCGCCGATCGCCGGGATTCGCGCTGACATCGGTATTGATGCTGGCTCTGGGAATTGGCGCGACGACGGCGATGTACAGCGTCGTGAGCGAAGTATTGTTGCAGCCGCTGCCATATCCCGATCAGGGACGGCTGGTAGGAGTCGCATTTACGTTCCCGCAGGAAGAGCCGAATGCGGAACAGACTGGCCAGACGGCGGACTTTTTACTGGCACACAGCAAGAGCTTCGCCAGTATGGGCGTGGCAGACGATAGCGCGCTGGGTGCGAACTTTTCGCTTGGCAACGGCAAGCCGCGATCTATCCGCTCGCTGCGCGTGTCCTCTGGATATCTGCCCACGCTGGGAGTGGCCCCCATGCTGGGGCGATGGTTCACGCGGGAAGAAGACCAGCTGGGAGGCGCGCCGCTCGCGGTGTTGAGTTACGGACTCTGGAAGACCGCGCTGAATTCTGATGCGAATGCGGTGGGGCGCACGGTCGAGGTCAATGGCGATGTGTACACCGTGATAGGAGTGATGCCCGAGTCATTTGTCACGGCAGAGTCGCCGGACCTTTGGCAGCCGTTGCGGCTGGGGCCGGCAGTCGCAGGATACGATGGCACCAACTTCATGATGGTGGCCCGGTTGAAACCCGGTATATCGCTGGAGCAGGCGCAGGCAGAGTTGAAGACGCTGACCCCGGTGATCTATGAGCAATATCCGTACTTCTGGCATTGGTATCCGAAGGGACACGCGCTGCTGGAGCAACATGTGTGGCCCTTGCGGGATATCGTCGTCAGCGGCGCGCGGACGAGTCTGTTGAGCCTGATGGCTGCCGTGGTGATGGTGCTGCTGGTAGCGTGCCTGAACCTGGCGGGATTGATGACTGCGCGAGCGTTTGGGCGGCAACGCGAAGTAGCTGTGCGGATGGCGCTGGGAGCGTCGCGTGGGAACGTCACTCGGCTGCTGATGATAGAGAGCTTATTGGTGGCGATTGCGGGGTCCGCTGGAGCTGTAGGTATGGCGCGTGGCCTCAGGATGTTGATGCATGTCATCTCGCCAATCGCGCTACCACGTTTGAATCCGGGCGCTACAACAACGATCGGTATCTGGGGAATGCTGTGGTTTGCCCTGGCGGTGGGATGCGGGACGGCGCTGGTGTTTGGGTTACTGCCTGCGATGGGATTGTTGCGCCATGATGTGACGGGGTCGCTGGGAGGCGGCCATGCATCGGGCACCCCGGTATCCACGCACAAGACCGGAAGACTGCTGATGATTGGGCAGGTGGCGTTGGCAACGATGCTGCTCTCCGCCGGAGCCTTGCTGCTAGGGAGTTTTCTCAACATGCGCTCGATTCCAACAGGTGTCGTGGCGAAGCGGCTGGACGTGTTGCAGGTATACCTGAAGGGCGACAAGTATGCGAGCACGTTGCCGACTGCGCAGTTCATTGGCCGCGTTGAAGATGGTCTGCGAAAGATTCCAGGAGTCGCGCAGGTGGGGGCAGTCAACGGGCTGCCTTTGGATAGCGGATTGAACAACGACGGCTGGCCGGTGAAAGGAGGCAAGGAGCTGAGCCGCAACATTGATATCAGATTTGTGACGCCCGGGTTCTTTCACGCCGTAGGAACGCCGCTGTTGACAGGGCGGGATGTGACGATGGGCGACCGCGCGAATGGCGCTCCGGTAGCGCTGGTGAATGAGGCAATGGCGCAGTTGTGGTGGCATGGTCAGTCGCCGATTGGCGAATATGTGGTCAGGGAAGACGGCCAGCCGCGAGAGATTGTAGGCGTGGTTGCTGATTCGCATGACCGGGCGCTCGCTGGTCCGATCCGGCCGACGATGTATGAGCCGTTTGCGCAGGTGGATGACGCGACCATGAAGGCGATCAACGGTTGGTTCCCAACCTCGTTTGTGATTCGCGTAGCGGGAGATATGCCGATTGCTACAGACGTAGCGCATGCTCTGCATGATGCCGATCCCGAGGTGCCGGTAGGCAAGTTCGCCAAGATGCAGAGCTTTGTGGACAAGGAAGTGGCAGCCCCGCGGTTCTTCTCGTGGATGGCAGGCGGCTTCGCAGGTTTTGCGCTGCTATTGACGATGGTGGGACTGTTCGGCCTGCTGAGTTATCAGGTGGGTATGCGGACACGGGAGATCGGCGTTCGTATGGCTGTGGGCGCGGGACGCGGGTTGATTCTCCTGCTGGTCTTGCGGCGCGGCATTACGTTGACGCTGATTGGTTTGGGCATAGGGGCTTTGGGAAGTCTGGCACTACGTCGCGTTGTGGTCAGCGTGCTTATCGATACAGTCATACGCGGGGCAGAGATCTCGGCGGTGTGCTGGCGAGCGGGACGTTGGCCATTGGCTGTGCAGCGGCGGCCCTGTTGATCGCGGCACTGCTGGCGAGTTATTTGCCTGCACGAAGGGCAGCTTCGATTGAGCCGACACAGGCCTTGCGGGCGGAATAGGCTGATAAGAGCTTTCAAAGATGGAGACAGGACGATGATTGAGCTGAATCAACTGGAGCGCAGTTATAAAACAGGGCATACCGAGACATGGGTGTTAAGGCGAATCAAGTTGTCGATTCGCGAAGGAGAATTTGTAACCATCATGGGGCCATCGGGTGCAGGGAAATCATCGCTGCTGAATGTGCTCGCCATGCTGGATGACCAGTGGCGTGGCGAATTTGCGTTTAGCGGAATCGAGGTTCAGTCTCTGAACCGCAAGCAGCGAGCGGAACTGGCCAGGCAAAAGATTGGGATGGTCTTTCAGAGCTACCACCTACTGGATGACCTTACCGTGGCAGAGAATATTGACCTTCCCTTGTCGTACAAAAATATCCCCAGGTCAGAACGCCAGGCATTAGTTGCGGACACGCTCGATCGCTTCAATATTGTTGGCAAGAAAGACCTGTATCCAAGCCAGCTTTCCGGTGGACAGCAACAGTTAGTTGGCATCGCACGCGCAGTCATCCATCGGCCTTCGTTGTTGCTTGCCGATGAGCCGACAGGCAACCTGCAATCTGCGCAGGCAAAGGAGATTATGGAGTTGTTTCGACAGTTGAACGAAGAGGGCGCGACCATTGTGCAGGTAACGCACTCGGACGTGAACGCGCGCTATGGGACGCGAACCATTGAGTTGCGCGATGGATGGATCTCCTCGGATAGCGCAGAGGTTGGCGCAGGCAAGCAAGAGGTGCAGCTGTGAAGATGTCTACCTTCTTGTTCGCATGTGCAGCGACAGCGGTATTTGCGGCTTCCATATTGCAGGCGCAGGATGCTCCTCAACCCGCTCTACGATTGGATATACCTCACTCCGATAATCCGTTTAATGCGTATCATGCGACGTTAGCGCCATCACCGAATCTGGCAAACTCGGCAAGGCTCGATACCCTCATTCATAATGGCGTGCTGGATTTAAGTTTGAAGGACGCAATTGAGCTGGCTCTCGAGAATAACCTCGATCTTGCGATTGCAAGATATAACATTCCGATTGCTGAGGCAGATATTCTGCGAACACGGGCTGGAGGATCATTCCGCGGGGTAAACACAGGTGTTGTTCAAAACACGCCGGGTGGCGGAGTTGGCGGCTTCGGATCTGGATCGAATGGCGCTGGCGCGGGCGGAACGTCGGGCGGAGCAGGCGGTGCAGGTTCGGGCGCATCCGGACTGGTTCAATCGACACTTGGTGCTGGAACGAACGTCTCGTCATACGACCCGATGCTCACAGGATCGTTGAACAATGAGCACTACACCCAGCCATTATCCAATACCTCCATCTATGGCATCCAGACTCTGCAAGAGAACACGACCAACGGCAACATCGGGTACTCCCAGGCATTTCCAACGGGCACAACGTTGTCTGCGATCTTCGACAATAGTCGGGGTGCGACAAATAGTCCGAATAGTTTTCTGAATCCTACTCTGAATTCGTACTACCACGTTGCGCTACAACAACAGTTGCTGGCAGGATTCGGCTTTGGGCCGAATCTTCGATATCTGCGGATTGCGAAAAACAACCAGAAGATTTCTGATGCAGCCTTCAAATTGCAGGTGGTGACAACGATCACGCAGATCGAAAATATGTATTGGGATCTTGTTGCCGCGTATGAAGATGAACAGGTAAAGACACAGTCATTGGAGTTCGCGCAGCGGACACTGGACATTGGCCGCAAGCAGCTCGTGCTCCAGGCAATTCCTGCAATGGAAGTAATGAAGGACGAGGGCGAAGTTGCCAACTGCGAGCAGGATCTTACGATTGCGAAATCAACGCTCCAATTTCAAGAACTGCTAATCAAAAATGCACTAACGAAAAATTTGGATGACCCGGTTCTGGAAGCGATGCCTGTGCATCCTACTGACTCGAGTGCGATACAGCCTGATACGACAACCGGATCGACAGAAGATAGCACCGCGCTGGCTCTTCGTGACCGCATCGAATTGAAAGAGTCAGACATTGATCTTCAAAATCGAAACATAAGTCGAGATGCGGCTCGAAACGCTCTGCTGCCAACGGTCTCACTGATGGCGTACTACGGTGGCACCGGCCTGGCCGGTCCTCCTAATCCAGCATCCAATATTACTTCCACAGCCGAGACAAGCTGGGGTGGCGCAGTGCAGCACGCATTCAACAACACGGCTCCCGACTACTATGTGGGCGTATCGGTAAATATTCCGATACGCAATCGCGTGGCGAAATCGGATCAGTACCGCGCAGAGCTTGAGATGGGGCAGGCTCAACTTCGACTACAGCAGTTGAGAAAACAGATCCGCATCGAGGTGCGTAATGCACAGTACGCGCTGGAGCAGAGCAAGGCGCGTGTTGAATTTGCTACGAAGGCGCGCGACCTTGCGAAGAAAACCTTCGACATTACAGCGAAGGAGCAAGAGCTTGGCGCGGGATCGAGCTATCAGACACTAACTGCCCGGCACGATCTGGCCGAAGCGCAGTCCACGCTGGTGGCAGCGATGACGGCATATCAGAAGTCCAAGATTGAATTAGGGCGTTCTATAGGTTCGACGTTGGAGGATAACCAGATTTCGATAGAATCAGCGAGGACGGGCGTAGTCCCGGGCGAGCAGTAACGGGAGAACGCTGGTATGGTGTCGGAATCTAGAGCGAGCGATGTGCAATCAGGAAACGAGACAGCGTGCAGACTGCTCATTGCTGATGATCAGCCCCACATCCTCGAGGCACTGCGCCTGCTGCTCAAACCGGAGGGCTATCAGCTTGAGATGGTGCGTACACCAGCGCTTGCTCTTGAAGCATTAGCGCATGAAAGTTTCGATGGCGTTCTTATCGATCTGAACTACACGCGCGATACCACTTCCGGGCTTGAAGGGCTTGATCTGGTGACGCGTGTGAAGGAGCTGGATGCGCAGTTGCCGGTAATTGTGATGACGGCATGGGGAAACATCGATCTCGCTGTGGAGGCTATGCGCCGAGGCGCCGGAGACTTTATTCAGAAGCCGTGGGAGAATGCTCGCCTGCTCAACATCCTGCGAACGCAGATGGAGTTGCATCGCAGCCAGAAGCGAACGCAATGGCTCGAAGCGGAAAATCGCATCCTTCGTGCCCATGGTGTTCCGGACTTCATCGCATCGGCTGCAACGATGCGTCCCGTAGTCGAGATGATGGCTCGAATAGGACCCTCCGATGCGAACGTATTGGTGACAGGGGAGCATGGCACAGGCAAAGAGGTGGTTGCTCAAATGCTCCATCGATTGTCATCGCGTGCAGATCGCACGCTGGTAGCGGTCAATACAGGCGCGCTGCCGGAAGGAACCTTTGAGAGTGAGTTATTCGGCCATGTGAAAGGTGCCTTTACCGATGCACGCGCAGACCGGATTGGACGTTTTGAGCTGGCGAGCGGAGGAACACTCTTTCTCGACGAGATTGCGAACATTCCGGTGCGCCAGCAGGCTAAACTTCTGCGTGTGCTTGAGACCGGTGAAATGGAGCGAGTCGGATCTTCAAAGACGCAAACGGTAAATGTGCGCATGATCTCTGCAACCAACGCCGATCTGCGAGCAGAGTGTGCCGCGGGACGTTTTAGGGAAGACCTGCTTTTTCGTTTGAACACGGTCGAGATTAGCTTGCCGCCGTTGCGAGAGCGGCGCGAAGATATTCCAGCCCTGGCAGGATATTTTCTGACTCGATATGCGGCGCGCTATCGAAGGGCAATCGTAGGGCTGGAGCCGACGGCCTTGCAGATGATGATGCGTTACAGCTGGCCGGGCAATGTGCGGGAGTTGGACCATACCATCGAGCGCGCTGTTCTTATGGCCAGAGGTGACCGCATTGAAGCGCCAGATCTTGGATTGCAGGCGCAACCGGTTTCTGCGCAGAGTCTCGATGATATGAGCCTTGAAACGGTAGAGGCAATCCTGATTCGCAAAGCGTTGGCGCGCTTCGATGGCAATGTTAGCCACGCTGCCGATGCACTGGGCCTCAGCAGGGGAGCGCTCTATCGGCGCATAGAGAAATATGGTCTCTGAGCAAAGGTCGAGCAGCCCAACTCGACGTAAGCGGTTGCCGCTTGGCGCTTCGAGACATCGGCTTAGCTTTGAACGACGGTTACGCATCTGGCTTTATCGGCTTAGCTTTGAACGACGGTTACGCATCTGGCTTTATCTGCTTGGCTTGCCGGCTCTTATATTGTGCTGGGTTTTGCTATGGCAGCATTCTGTCGATATTTCGATTCAATGTCTGCTTCTGCTGGTATTTGCAGCTGGTTGGGCGCTTGCAGTTTCCTTCTTAACCGAGCAGATTATTCGTCCCTTGCAAACCTTGTCGAATGTGGTAGCAGCTCTGCGCGAGGACGATTATTCCTTTCGCGCTCGTGGCGGGCGCCGAAACGATGCTCTCGGTGATCTGGCATTGGAGATCAATGCGTTAGCAGCGATGTTGCAGAGTCAGCGGGCAAGTTCTCTCGAGGCTATGGCTCTTGTGGAGCGGGTGATGAGTTCTATGCAGTCGCCCATGCTTGCCTTTGATCCCGAAGGCAGATTGAAGTTATTGAATACAGCAGGTGAGCGTGCATTTGGCTTGAGCGTCTCTACGGCGCTGAATCGCTCTGCAGAGGTGCTCAAGCTAACGCATCTTTTGAAGGCAAGCGACGACGATCTGCTCTCTCTTGATGGAGCGCAGCCGACGGCGCGTTGGGTCGTCAAGCGATCGAGCTTTCGCCTGCGCGGAGTGCCTCATACGCTGCTTGTGCTCTCTGATGTCAGTGCAGCGCTGCATGAAGAGGAGCGCACCGCCTGGAAAAGGCTGATCCGGGTACTTGGTCATGAGATAAACAATTCGCTCACGCCAATCAAATCGATTGCTGGCAGTCTACGCGGAAGGTTCACTTCTTTGCAGACGAGCAATATAGACCGCAGCGATTTTGCGAGTGGCCTTGAGGTGATTGAGAACCGCGCCGAATCACTGAACCGCTTTCTGCAAGCCTATCGGCAGCTCATGGGGCTCCCTGCTCCGAAGCTGGCCCCGGTATCGGTGACGATGATGGTGGAGTGCGTGGCGCGGTTGGAGACACGGATTAATGTTGCCGTAATGAGCGTGTCCGATGTGGAGCTGAAGGTGGATGCAGACCAGATTCAGCAAGCTCTTATCAATTTGACGCGAAATGCTGTAGAGGCGGCGTTGAGTGTTGATGGAATGGCCGACGAAGAACCCAGAGTAGAGATCGCGTGGGAAAACAGCGAGAGTGAAATCGTCATCTCCGTTCTGGACAATGGTGCGGGGTTGATGAATGCGGAAAATCTCTTCGTCCCGTTTTATACAACCAAGCCCTGCGGTACTGGTATTGGATTAGTGCTCGCCCAGCAGATTGCGCAAGCCCATAAGGGCACCGTGCATCTTGCCAATCGTAACGATGGACAAAGCGGCTGCAGGGCAGAGCTAAGACTGCCGCATCGGTCATAAAGCTGCTTCATGACGCCATGTGTGGCTTTTCCGCTCACAGTTCCTTGCCGGAGTACCAGCGAAAAGGGCGTATCTCCTGAGGATGAGAACGCACATAAGACAGAATATGGTGACGCTTTTGTGGGCCGCGGTACGAGCTCCAGCTTTGCTCGCGGTGTCCCGGCACAAGTGTAGGTTGTACCTCTGCAACTCTCTGAAATAAGGAGAGCCAGCGTTTTTTTATCGAAGCCAGCGAAAGATTCATCCGAGCCGCCAGCTCACTGTCCGATCCTCCACGAAGGGATTCGGCAAGTAGATGCTTGTCAGTCTCATGCAGATGAAGAATAGGCTCCTGATACTGAAACAGAGCGGCTGCAACTGAGCCGGAGACCGATAACGCATCTTTCCGCGTCATGATCGAAAGGCCGCGATCTTCCTGCGCGTAGGTTTCGACTGCGCGCCAAACCCCAGAGGAATGATGGAACTGACGTTGCGTTTCACCAGTCCACTCGATAAGTATCCGGTTCAGGCGATACCCAAGATGCGCTTCCATAAAGGTGAAGGGCAATAACATGTGAACTTCATCGAGCTCATCCTGGCTGAGAGAGTCGTTCAGGTAATCGCCGTTCAAAACGACGAGATCCACAGGACAATGAATATCTTCGCCACATAATACTGACTCAGGCAAGATGACAGATCTTTTCGATGCAATGCTGGCAAGGATCCGGCTGTTGAGATACGGTCTTGGTCGCTCGAGCTCCTGCGTCGCAAAATCGGGAGTAACAAATACGCTCGATCCCGATGCGACAATCCGCTTCATGTGCTTGGGCGTGGAAGATTCGATGACGACAGAGTTAAAACATCGGCTTCGAACCAGCAATCTCCATATCTTTAATGCAGGCTCGTACCCAACAATCTCCGCACCCATGTGCCGCGGTTCAATATTGAAGCAATCGGTTAGATCAGCTTCGCACATCTCACGCCAGGTCATAGCATCCCCCTGTTTTGCCGGGGCCCCAAAACTAGAGAAGTAGCCTTTTAGGATATTGCAACTCTCTGCAAAATTGTCTAACTTTTTGCAGATTCGAAAGCCGGCAATGCTGTCGGCCAACCCCGTTTTCCTATCGTCTTACCGGGCCCGCACTCTTGCTGCGTTACAGCGGCCATCCTTTCGTCGAGGTAAGAACATGGCAATCCCTTTGGCTACACTACAAACGCAAATCTCCGCCTTAGGACTGCGCTGGCGTGCCGCAGTCACCGTCAACTCAAACCATACGCTCGAACAAGCCAAGAACAGAACAGGATATGTTCCTGGACCGGGCAAGCCCTCCTTGCAGGATCGAGAACAGATTTCGCTGAAGAATCTGACAGCCCTGGCACAACCAGTGGCGCCGTCGCCCGCAGCAGGGGCAACCACAGCGGTGAAGCCTGACCTGCAGAAGCTGCCGATTGAACCGATCAAGCCCATTCCAATTCCAATTCATCCAATCATTCTTGTGCCCTCTGCGTTTGATTGGCGCAGCCACAACGGCGGAGACTACGTTACCCCCATCGTCGATCAGGGAGGTTGCGGATCATGCGTAGCCTTCGGCAGCATTGCGGCGATGGAATCGTGGATCCGCATCGTGTGGCAAAATCCGACACTAGCCGTGAAGAAGTCGGAGGCGCACCTGTGGTTCTGTTACGGACCGGCGGCCGGTGCAGGAGCCTGTCCAGGCGGCGGTTGGTGGCCTGATCCCGCCTATAGTGCCATGCAGCAGGGAATAACCGATGCTTCATGCTTTCAGTACACCAGCGCCAATCAGCCGTGCAACCTGTGCTCGAGCTGGCAGGAGACGCTAACCCATACGTCGGGCTGGCATACGATCGGCAGCGGTGTGTACGACATCAAAGCCTATATCGCAGAGCATGGACCGGTAACGACATGCTTCACCGTGTACGAGGACTTCTATTATTACTACTCGGGTGGCGTCTATACCTATAACGCGCAGACCTCCGGGTCAGTGATCGGCGGTCACTGTGTCTGCATCGTCGGATACGACGACGCGGAGGGCTGCTGGATACTCAAGAACTCATGGGGAAGCGGATGGGGCGAAAGCGGCTTCTTCCGTATGAGCTACGGAAGCTGCGGCATCGACGCAGAGGTGTGGGCGATTGAGGGAATCATCGTTCCGGCGACAGTCGGTCGGGGCAGCCATATCGATGGCTATCAAACCTCATTCAATAACCAGCAGCATGTGAACTTTATTGGCACTGATAGTCATGTTCACGAACTGGTGTACACCGACCATTGGGCGCATAACGATCTGACCGCGGCAGCGGGCGCACCAAATGCCGCAGCCGGAAGCCCGCTCGATGGATATGAGACTGCATACAGCAGCCAGCAGCACGTGAATTACCTTGGCACTGATGGCCATGTTCACGAGCTGTATTACACCAACCGCTGGGCACACAACGATCTGACGGTCGTTGCAGGTGCTCCTGCTGCGGCTTCGTGGAGTTCGCTCGATGGATATGCGACAACGTTCAACAATCAACAGCACGTCAACTTCATCGGCGCAAACTGCCATGTCTACGAACTGGTCTACACCGATCATTGGGCGTGCAACGACCTCACTCAAATTACCAAGGCGACAAACACCGTTGTGGGCAGCCCGTTGGATGGCTACCAGACGACGTTCAACAACCAACAGCATGTGAACTATATTGGCGAAGACGGCCATGTGCATGAGCTGGTCTACACCGACCACTGGGCGCATAACGACCTCACCAATGCCGCCGGTGCTCCCGGTGTCACGCCAGGAAGCGGGTTGGATGGCTATCAAACTTCGTTCAACAATCAGCAGCACGTCAACTTTATTGGCCCCAATAACCATGTCTACGAACTCGTCTATACCGATCACTGGGCGCATAACGACCTTACCCAGATAACCGGTGCCCCTGTCACCGCTTCGCAAAGCGCACTCGATGGCTACCAGACGACGTTCAACAATCAACAACACGTCAACTACCTTGGTGCCGACAATCATATTCATGAGCTTGTCTACACCGACCACTGGGCACACAACGACCTCACCAGTGCCGCCGGTGCACCGGGTGCCATGGCGCGAACTCCGCTCGATGGTTATCAGACAACATTCAACAACCAGCAGCATGTGAACTATATAGGCGCAGACGGACAGATTCACGAGCTCGTCTACACCAACCATTGGGCGGACAACGATCTGTCCGAGGTTTACCATTAGTGTCTCCGCAGGTCCGTATATACGGGCCTGCGAGAACACTTCCGTCATGTCGTTGGAGCCAATCTATGTCCGAAACACAGCTGCCGGATCATGTCGATCTGCAAGTGAATGAGGAAGTCTCCATCGTCCTGCCGAGTGTAGGTCTTTCAGGTTATGTGTGGCAGTTGCAGCAGAGCGGTAACTCCGGCGTAGCGGAGGCCGCTCTGCGACGCGAGAAGATTGAGGGTGCCGGCATAGGCCGTGCCGCGCCGGAGAAGCTCGTCATCCATGCTGCCGCTCCAGGCAAGCTCACGCTGAACCTTGCGTTACGACGGCCGTGGGAACACGATTCCGCTCCATTGCAAAGTCATACGCTTGAGATAGACGTCACCTGATCGCGACTCTCCGTAGTCTGTTCTACTACCGCGCCCAAAGGACGACGGCTCAGTAATAGAACCCAAGCGTCCCGCCTTTGACTGCGAAGCTCTCAGCGCTGGCCGTTGCCCACACGCGTTAGGTGTGTAACGCGCAACTAAATTGCTGGGCGGTGCACCGTTTACTTGCTGACGATGAGCAGCGCCGCTCCATGCTTGGGAAGAGTCTCCGTGACGACTCCCTTGCGCTGGCCCATGTCCTTCTGCTCCCAGACATCGCGCACATTGCCGCCGTTGCGAAATCCAATGGCAGCCAGATCCACGGAGACCTCGCGAACGCTCCAGCTCCGATTGAACAGCCCAACCGCCACGCGTCCACCGCTCAGCGGCTTTGTCCACACATCCAGATCGCCGCTCTCGTATAAGCGATCGCCCTGCTTGCCCAGTGAATCCTGATCGATAGCGATGGCGTCCTTGTTCATCAAAATGCTCTTGTCGCTATCGCTCATCTTGCTCAGATCGTTGCCCGCAAGCAGCGGCGCAGCAAGAATCACCCACAGACTCATGTGAGTCTTGTATTCATCCTCAGTCATCTTGCCGTTGCCGACCTCGAGCATGTCCGGATCGTTCCAGTGCCCCGGTGCCGCATACTTCGACAGACCCGCCTGGCTGAATCCAATCGCGATCATGCGCCCATACGAGTCGTCGATGTCGTCGGTGGTCCGCCACATGTTCGCGCCCAATCCCGGTCCCCACTTCCACGGCTGATCGACCCCATACTGGCAGAGGCTATAAAGAATCGGCCTTCCTGTCGCCTTCAGCGCATCGCCCATCTTGCGATAAGCCGCAATCATCAGATCCTTCGCTGCATTCGGATCGTTCGGATGCTCGGCCTTTGCCTGGTTCATATTGTCCTGAAACGAGCACAGATCGTACTTCAGAAAATCTACGCCCCACGAGGCGTACATCTTTGCATCCTGGGCCTCATGGCCAAGGCTGCCTGCATATCCGCCGCAGGTCTTCGCGCCCGGTGAAGAGTAGATCCCAAACTTCAGCCCCTTGGAGTGGATGTAGTCGCCCAGAGCCTTCATGTCCGGAAAGCGGCTGTTCGTATGCAGAACGCCCTGCGCATCGCGCTCGCCCTGCCAGGTGTCATCTACATTGACGTAGACGTAACCTGCATCGCGCATGCCCGTGCTCACCAGCTCATCCGCCGCTGAACGAACATCGGCATCGGTCACATGACCGGCAAAGTGGTTCCAGCTATTCCATCCCATCGGCGGCTTGGCGGCAAGGCCATTCTGGCCAAAGGCAGAGACAGAACAGAGCAGAAGGGCACACGAAAAAGAGGCGAGTGTTCGCATTTTGAGAAGGCTCCTGAAAGCGGTTACAAAGTCGCGTCTAAGCATACAACGTTGAACCCTTCTTTAGCCGCTGTCATCCAATAACTCGTCTCGTTGTCACAAAGCAGCTCGCGGGAGTTCCTATGAGCAAAGTCTTTCCAGGGCGCTATACCGCCCACATCGAAGGCTCCTTTGTCGTCTTCCTTATCGGCATGCGCATCAATCGCCTGCTGGCCTTCCATAAGTGGATACCGACCTCCACAGCGATGGGACCCATGCTCCGCGAGCTCTATGCCAATCCCGAATCCGGCTTTCTTGGCGCGCATACCTCCGTCTACTGGCGCGGAGTTATGGTCACGCAATACTGGCGCAGCTTCGACCATCTCATCCGCTACGCCCAGAATCGCGACGCGAACCATCTTCCTGCATGGACGGCCTTCAACCGCCGCGTCGGTACCGATGGCACCGTCGGCATCTGGCACGAAACCTACCAGGTTGCCGCCGGGCAGTACGAGTGCATCTACAACAACCTTCCACGCATGGGACTTGCGCTCGCCGGAAGCCACATCCCCGCCACCGGCCATCTCCGAGAAGCGCGCTCCCGCATGGGAAGCCAGAGCTAGTTAGCACGCTTCATATCTTGTCTACCAACTCCGCATAGACAAACCCATCCCGCTCCACCCACTCTCCGGCTTCCACCGGAATCTCCCCGGAAAACATAGGCCCGGCGCAACAAAAAGTATGGAACTCCCCGTTCTCTCCACACGAATCAACGCCATCCGGCAACTCGGCCAAAAGGGAAGCATCCCACTCCCGCCCCGCAAACTTCGCCGGAACTTTTCTCGGATCGACGCACGTCAGCCTCGCACGCAGGCCGCCTGCCATCATCTCCTTCGCCAGCCGGTCCGTTGGAATCCCCCATACCGGAAACACCGGCTCCAGCCCCGTCCCCGCCAGCTTTGCCACCCGGTAGGCTCGAATCTCCTCCAGAAACAGATCGCCAAACGCTACGCCAGTAAATCCCTCCTGTACCGCCCGCTCGCACGCTACCGCCATCCGCGCCTCGTACTCCTCATTCGAGCAGGGGAACGGCAGGTCCACCTTCCACAGCGGCAACCCGGCCCGCTCTGTCTGCCTATCCAACAGCTCCTCGCGAAACCCATGAATCGCCACCCGCCGAAACCGCTCATTCACCGTAGTCAGCAGCCCACCTACTTCAAACTCGCCTTGCTGCCGCAACCGGTGCAGAGCCCACGCTGAATCTTTGCCTCCGCTCCAGCTCAAAAGGATCTTTTTCATCCTCCTATCAAACCATGCAAAACATCCTCCGTGCCGGTTGCCCCAGCTCTCACCTTTGACTGTCCGGCTTGACGCCGCTGTTAGAATTAACCCAGAGAATAAAGAAGGCTGCACGGCAATCGTCGCTGCAGCCTTCTTTATTTAACCCAGAATTAGTCATTTAGAATCAATATTTTGAAGGCAAGTTATTTGTTATGAATACTTTGCAAAATAAAGCATTTGTTTTGAAGACTTTGAGTACTTTGGTAGAGGGGGTAGGGGGTACTTTCATGCCACCGGCGGGGAGACCACCGATGGCTGGCTCTCGGTAAAACTGCATCAGAAATAAACGAGAGGGGTCTGTACCTTTCCACCGCAACTCGATAACTTACAGTTGTGTTGAATCCCGCAGTACTACTGAAGGAGAAAAATAAGATGAAGAGATTCCTGCTCCCTACCATCTGCGGCCTTTTACTTACTGCAGGTATTGCTCCAGCTCAAATCGCCATCCGCATCGGTCCGCCGCCGCCACGGCGTGAAGTCATCCCTCCTCGCCCTTACGCTCATCGCGACTGGGTTTGGCAACCGGGCTACAACCGCTGGGACGGCCAGCGTTATGTATGGGTTCCCGGTACCTATGCTGCACCTCCTCGTCGCGGGGCCCGCTGGGTTCCCGGCCACTACCGCCACACTCCCCGGGGCTACTTCTGGGTTGAAGGTCACTGGCGCTAACCCTCGGCAGGCCCTCCCAACCGGGAGGGCCGCCTTATCTGGCATTCTTTGGATTTTCCACTTAACTCTCTGTGTACCTGCTACCATCAGGATGTCGGCGAATATCGCCTGCAATCAGGAGCATCAAATGGCAAACGGAACAGTAAAGTGGTTTAACGACGCAAAAGGCTTTGGTTTTATCACCCCCGAAGATGGCGGTGAAGACCTCTTCGCGCATTATTCGGCAATCAACTCAAGTGGCTTCAAGTCCCTTCAGGAAGGCCAGCGCGTTACCTTCGACATCACCACTGGCCCCAAGGGCAAGCAGGCTGCCAACATTCAGCCCGCCTAAATGACGGTTTTACATTCAGGGATTTAACTACAAAGGCTGCAGGCTGCGTGAAGACGCTATCTGCAGCCTTTTGTAGTGTAAGAAGCACATTGCCGCAATAAGCACCGAGCATGACCTGAATCAGTCGTGCGTGAGGATCGTTGTTGCGGACTCAGGATCTACCGATAAATGTTCCTTAATTCGGAACAAATCTGGCGAGTATCCATAAAATGTGCATATAATTGCACACGTTATGCAGAGCCGATCTGAGATTCACTGCAAAGAATGTTATTCCACCAATACCACCCGCTCTACCCGCAAATCATTTTTTGAGCGCGTGATTCTTCGCCGTCTCGGCTTCCATCCGTGGAAATGTCTCACCTGCAAACACCGGTTCTTTACCCGAGATCGTGGCTCAAAGAAACAGGGCCGTCCCAATACGCAACCGGTTGGCTAAGTTCTTGCAGAAGTGAGAGAAGCTGTCCCAGCCATCGCACAGGTTCTGCAAGGTATCATCGTTAGATGACTGCTGAAGACCGCGCAAAAAATATCAAAGTCCTCATCTTCGATGTCGACGGTGTGCTCACCGACGGCCAGATCTTCGTCGTCCCCAACTCTGAAGGCCATGGAATTGAAGTCAAAGGCTTCGCCGCTCACGATGGCCTCGGCATCTCGCTCGCGCGCCTCGCTGGCCTGCGCATCGGCATCATCACCAAGCGCCAGTCGCAGACCGTGGCCATCCGCGCCAACGATCTGAAGCTGGAGTTCATCTATCAGGGCCAGTCCCACAAGATGAATGCGATCAACGAAATTCTCGCCAAGGCTGGTATCACCATCGATCAATTAGCCTACGTCGGTGACGACATCATCGACCTGCCAGTGATGCGAGCCTGCGGCCTCGCCATTGCTACCGCGAATGCTCGCGAACAGGTCAAAGCTGTGGCCCACTTCATCACGCTCAACCCCGGCGGAAGCGGCGCAGGACGCGACGCGATCGACTTCATCCTCACGGCTCAAGGTTCGCTCGAAAAAGTCATCGAGCAGTACCTCGACGAGAGCAACGCCGCCGCTGCCGCCGCCGATGTTGGTACCGGTAACATGTAGATAAGCAAGGGACCTATAGCGAGCAGCCTGAAGGCGAACAAAGATCGAACGGATTCGCGCTACAATCTCCCCATGCTGCCCGCTGCAATCCCCGCCTCTCTCGCCTGGGCGCATCCCGTCACGGCAGAGTGGTTCATCAACAAATTCGGCACTCCAACCGAGCCGCAGGAGCAGGGTTGGCCCAGCATTCTCGCGGGCGAACCAACTCTCATCTCCGCGCCCACAGGCAGCGGAAAGACGCTTGCCGCTTTTCTTGTTTGCATCGACAGCCTCCTCCGTCAGGCCATTGCAGGAAAGCTCGCACCTTGCACGCAGATCGTCTACGTCAGTCCGCTCAAGGCACTCTCGAACGACGTCCAGAAAAACCTCGATCAACCTCTGCGCGAGATTCAGCAACTCGCTCTCGAGCGAGGCTATCTTTCGACCGAGATCCGCACCGCAGTTCGCACCGGCGACACGCTGCCCAAAGAGCGTGCCGCCATGCTCCGCAACCCGCCGCACATTCTCGTCACGACGCCCGAGTCACTCTACATCCTGCTCACCGCAGGCAAGTCGCGCGAGCACCTTCGCCGCGTCAACACCGTCATCGTCGATGAAATCCACGCCGTGGCCGACGACAAGCGCGGCGCTCATCTGGCGCTATCGCTCGAACGCCTCGAAGCTCTGGTCTGCGGCGAAAACAGGCTCTCGCCGGGAGCATTTCTCACCGGCCTCTCCACGCCGCCGCTAAGAATCGGCCTCTCTGCCACGCAGAATCCCATCGAACTCGTAGCCGGCTTTCTTACCGGAGTCGATGCCGCACGCAAGCCCGCAACCATCATTCAGGTAGGCCAGCGCCGCCAGCTCGACTTGGCCATCGAAGTCCCCAGCGACGAACTCGGCTCCGTCACCACGACCGCGATGTGGGAAGAGATCTTCGACAAGCTCGCCGCCCACGCCGAGAGCCACCGCTCAACACTAGTCTTCGTCAATACGCGCCGCCTCGTAGAAAAGATAGCCTTCGCCCTCGCCGAACGCCTCGGCAACGAGAACGTGGCTGCGCATCACGGCAGCCTGTCGCGAAATCTCCGTCTCGACGCAGAACAGCGTCTCAAGCGTGGCGAGATCAAGATACTCATCGCTACGGCATCGCTCGAACTCGGTATCGACATCGGCCACATCGATCTCGTCTGCCAGATCAGCACCACCCGCGCCGTCGCCGTTGCCATGCAGCGCGTAGGTCGCGCTGGTCACTGGCGCGGAGCCGTCCCCAAAGGCCGCTTCTTCGCCACGACTCGCGACGACCTGCTCGAACAAGCTGCACTCATTCGCAAGATGCGCGCCGGAGAGCTTGACCAGCTTGAGATTCCGCCGCAACCCATCGACGTCCTCATGCAGCAGATCGTCGCCTGCTGCGGGGCCGAATCCTGGGAAGAAGAAACTCTCTATAACGTCCTGCATCGCGCGTATCCTTACCGCGAGCTCACTCGCGGGCGCTTCGACGAACTCATCACGCTGCTCCACGAAGGCATCGAATCCAGTCGCGGCCGTTATGGAGCTTACCTGCTCCGCGACGGCATCCAGCGGCAGCTTCATCCACGCCGCGGCGCGCGCATGATCGCCATCTCTAACGGCGGCAGCATTCCCGACGCTGCGCTCTTCAGCGTCATCCTTCAGCCCGAGGGCGTGCAGATTGCTACGCTTGACGAGCACTTCGCCGTCGACTCCAGCCCTGGCGACGTTGTCCTGCTCGGTAACACAAGCTGGCGCATCCAACGCATCGAGGCCGCAGGCCGAGTCCTCGTCGAAGACGCGCACGGCGCATCGCCAACCCTGCCGTTCTGGTTCGGCGAAGCCCCGCAGCGCACCGCCGTTCTGTGCGATGGTGTCGGCGAACTCCGCGAACAAATCTCCGTTCGCACTCCGAATGTTCCGCCTGGCTACATCTCACCTGCTCAACCAGAAGTAGCTGCTGCCACAGCATGGCTCATGGAAGAGTGCGGCGTCTGCGCCAGCGGTGCGCAACAGCTCATCGCTTACATCGTCACCGGACGGGCCGTTCTCGGCGCTGTCCCCAGCAAGACCACCATCATCGCCGAGCGCTTCTTCGACGAAGGCGGCGGCATGCAGCTCATCCTTCACGCACCCTTCGGAGGCCGCATCAACAAGGCATGGGGCCTCGCTCTGCGCAAGCGCTTCTGCCGAGGCTTCAACTTCGAGCTACAGGCTGCAGCGACTGACAACGGCATCAATATCTCACTCGCCGAGCAGCACAGTTTCCCGCTCGCCGATGTCTTCCAGTTCCTCACCGAGCAAACAGTAAAAGAACTTCTCGAACAGGCCTCGATCGCATCGCCTATCTTTAAAACCCGCTGGCGCTGGGCCGCCGGGCGTAGCCTGCAACTGCTTCGTTTCTCCAAGGGCAAACGAATCGCTCCGCAGATCCAGCGCACGCGCTCCGAAGATCTTCTTGCGAACGTCTTTCCTCAGGCCGCAGCCTGCTTCGAGACCATCGTCGGCGACATTCAGATTCCGAATCACCCTCTCGTTGGCGAGGTCATGCAGGACGTGCTGCAGGAGGCGATGGATCTCGAAGGCCTCCTCGAAGTTCTCAAGGGAATCAAAGAGGGAAGCATCCATTGCCTCGCCGTCGATACTCCCGTGCCCTCGCAGTTCGCACACGAACTTATCAACGCCAATCCCTACGCCTTTCTCGACGATGCGGGGCTGGAAGAACGCCGTGCTCGCGCCGTATCGCTGCGAAGATCACTCCCAGAGAGCGTCCTCGAAGAAGCTGGCAAACTCGATCAAAACGCTATCGACGAGATACGCCGCGAGTGCTGGCCCGACATCCGCGACGCCCACGAGCTGCACGATCTGCTGCATGCGGTCGTCGCGTTGCCGCTCTCTATCCTCGATACAGGCGAGGCCCGTCACTGGCCCACGTTCTATGAGCGGCTGACTCAGGCCGGACGCGTTCAGACAATCGATTGCAACGGAATACCCTGCTGGATTGCAGCCGAACGCCTTCCTTATGCACTCGCGCTTTGGAACAGCACGAATAATAGTACCGATTTGGTTACAAAAGAGACTGCACTAAAGCAATGTGTTCATGGATGGTTACAAATATTAGGCCCGGTCACCGCTAATGCCTTTGCTCAGCGCCTCGCGTTACAATCTGCCGATGTCTTTCAGGCATTTCTCGCTATGGAGATGCAAGGGCTTCTCATGCGCGGAACCTTCGAGCATTCCAAGCCATCGACAGACCACGACATTGAGTGGTGCGAGCGCCGCATTTTGCAGCGCATCCATCGCCGTACCCTCAGCACGCTTCGCAAGCAGATCGAATCCGTTACGCCGGCTGTCTATATGCGCTGGCTCCTCAACTGGCAACATCTCGCGCCGCAGACGCAGCTCGCCGGTGAAGAAGGTGTCCTCGAAGCGCTTCATCAGCTCGAAGGCTTTGAAGCTCCCGCCATCGAGTGGGAGCGTACACTTCTGCCTGCTCGCGTCGCTAACTATGACTCTCGCTGGCTCGATGCGCTGTGCTTATCGGGCGCCGTCGGCTGGGGCCGCGTCTCTCCCCATCCTGCCTGGGCGATTGGAGACGGGACAGCGCCACGCCGCGTCATCCCCACCAACGCTGCTCCCATCACCTTCTACGTTCGCGAGTCCGCCGATTGGCTGCCCCACGCGCTTGCACAGCAGTGCGTCGAAGAACCCAAACTTCAACAGGCACTCAGCCCTGAGGCTCTGCAGGTCCGTACTCTCCTTCAGCAGCGAGGTGCATGCTTCTCCAACGATATTCAGCGCATCCTCAATCTCACGCGACCGCAGGCGCAGCATGCGCTCTGGGAGTTAGCTACTGCCGGTCTCGCAGCCGCCGACGGCTTCGACCAGCTTCGCGCCATGATGGACCCTCGCAGAAAATCTACGACTACGGACACTCCGGGCAAGCGCAGCGTCCGCAGCTCCGCCGGGCGCTGGTCGCTTCTCTCTGAAGAAGTTCACGCCGCACCAACCGCAATCGAGCAGGCCCGTCGCACCGACACGGCCCTTGAATCTGCCGCTCGAATGCTGCTTGCTCGCTACGGTATCCTCTTCCGCGACCTTCTCACCCGCGAGTCCAACGCTCCCAAGTGGCGCGATCTTCTCGGCATCCTTCGCCGTCTCGAAGCGCGGGGCGAAGTGCGCGGAGGCCGCTTCGTCTCCGGCTTCGGCGGCGAGCAGTTTGCCCTCCCCGCAGCAGTCGATTCGTTGCGTGCAACTCGCAGCCGCGATTGCCTTGTACCCATTACCGTCGCTGCTGCTGACCCCGCCAACCTCGCAGGCATTATCCTCCCCGGCGAGCGCATCCCTTCTGTTCCGGGCAGGCAAGTCATCTATTGCAACGGCAGTCTGCACTTTGAAGGTCAGGAAGAAGATGTGGCAGTCACTCTTCTTCCGGCTCCTGCGTCCGCACCACCCGTTCTAACATTGTTTTAGCAATGCCAGAGCCACTCAAGCCCGACGAGCCGGAGTCTGTCGAAGATTCTACGCCACAGCTCGCTCCGGAAGATTTTTATTACGAAGGTCCTTACCTCGTCTTCACCGCGACGTACCATCTCAAACGAGGGTACTGCTGCAACTCCAACTGTCGTCACTGCCCCTATCGCTAGTTTTGCGTTGGCGGCAAAGGTGGCAGGTCTGCCGTCGTAGCGGTCAACGGGGTATGGCCGCTGCGGATGGCCTCCGCGTTATGAACCAGCAGAATGACCCGAGGGTCCTTGCGATACTGCTCCAGCAGATCATCATGTCTCATGGCCTCTAATACGTCGAAGCCGCCTTCGCTTGCCGTCGTCAGGTAATGCAGCATGTTGGCTATATCTCCATGCTGCGCATACAGCCGTGCAAGCTCATAGCAGAACCGCGCATGGTCCGCCGGCGACAGCATCCGCATGGTGATGCCCCCCGGTCCTCCGCGATGCACCATCAGGTCCGGGTCGATCTTCAACGCGGCGTCGAACTCCTTGCGGGCACGCTCAAAGTCCTTTATCTGAAAGTACGCTGTGCCCAGGTTGGAATGAAATGATGCAGACCTCTTATCCAGCTTGATCGCTTTTTTGTAGTCGGAGATGGCGCTTCCGTTCTGGCCCTCCAGATACTCCACTGCGCCCAGATTGTTCCATCCTTCGGGGTCCTTCCGTTTCACATGCACCACGCGCTGGAAGAACGCGCGCGCAATCTCATGGTTCCCGATCTCAAGCTCTGTCACTCCCATCTTGTTCAATATCTCTACTTCGTTAGCCCCTCGCTTCATCGCATCGGCATAATAGTTCAGGGCGTCTTCGGGAAACCGTCGCGCTCGCAGCACATCGGCAGCGGTCTCCAGCTTTTCCGGAGAAGCCGTTGCCGGGTCAGGCAGGTGGGCTTGTATCGATGGCCACTGTGGGTCCTCATGTTCCAGCTCCACAGCGAGGTCGTGGCTTCGGACGTCTTTTTGCGCAGACAATCGTGCGCCGGTTACAAACACGGTAAAGAGGAATAGAAGGGAAGAGAGACGGAAGAGGCGGACCGGATAGCCCATGGCATACCTCCGCGAGGTACGTCCAAATCATCCGCCTCTCGAAAACGACTGTCAATAGGCAGAATTACGGCGTCGACTGTGTGCCTGCCGGTGCTTTTGTCAGCGCAGCCGTGGCCGCCGCAGCGGGCGGCGCTGCCTGCACCCGCAAAGCCAGTCGGGGAAAGCTGAAGCTCCCGCCGGCATCGTCGATCACGTTGATCTGGCAGACGTAGGTGCCTGGTTTCAATTGAGTTAGTGGAACATCGAACTGAAAACCAACCGCATCCCGCTCCGGAATATTGATCGCATCGGCGACCACCAGCGGCGTCTCGTACACCTTTACGCCGTTGCTCATAAACTCAATGCTGGTCAGCACCCGCACCGGCTTGCCCTCTCGCCGCTTCAACCCCGGAGCATCCGCCGCCGTGCTACCCTGCTGCTTCGCCGGGTCATACACCTCATACAGGAAGTAGAGGTGCTGGTCCTGTCGGAACACATGGGGAATATTCGGTATCCACTCCACGCCATCGCGCACCAGCGGGCTCGCTGCCTTCTTCGCCGTATTCGGCGTGCGCTGACTCGACAGCACAATGGAGCTCAGCTTCAACGGACTCTTGCGCATATCCGGAACCTGGATGTCCGTCTCAAAACTTCCCATCCGCCCGGTCTCGTTCTCGCGCACCACAAACTTCAGGTGATAGCGTCCCGGAGCTAGCGTGAACCCAGTCGAATACTGGATGTTCTTTCGTTGCACCTGCTGTGCCGAATCGAGCGCGAGCTTCACCGTGTCACGAACATTACCAACGATGATTCCCTGGGCGTCCTTCACCTGTCCCATGATGTCGATGTTCGCCTTGTCGCGGTCACCATTCTTCACAAAGGGAATCTGCGATCCCGGCACGATCAGCGACACCGGAACGAAGAACTTATTGTCTTCCAGCCGGAAGTACAGCGCCTGCAAGTACACGGCAACATCGGTCGCAGGCAGGTCGCTGCGCATCTGCTCTGTCAGCGCCTCTTCGCGGTCCTCTGTCTTCTGATGTTTGAAGTCAGCCGGCGCATAATACCCCGGGCGATAGTCCAGCTTCACATCGCTGCGATTCAGCTTCACCGTCAGGTGCCGATAGCTTCCATCCCGTGCAGTATTGGTCGAGTGGAAGCCAAGGATGTAGTAAGCCTCAGTGTCATGCTGAATCTGCTGAAATGCCGGAGCAAAGTCATTCGAATCAAAGAACGCCTTGCCGCCCGTATCGCTCGATAGAGTAGCCAGCGTCTCCTGCGAGCCGAAGTTCGCATCCAGATTGCTCTGCATCGCCCCGCCGCTATAAGCCGCCGTACCGCGCAAGCTGCCTGTGGACGCATCTCCTACCGGCGACAGCGCCTGTAGCCCCCGCGAATCCACGCTATAGATGGCCATATTTGCCTTCACAGCCTCATTGGTCGCCGCGCGCATACTGGCCTGATTTTCAATGCCTTGCCGCGTCACTCCACCGCTGAAGTACAGCAGGCTCTTTCGCTGGTCGACTCGCTCCAGCGACTTTGCAATCGATCGGATCGCATACAGCTCGCGATCAGTATTCAGTGCGTTGTACTCGCTGTCGTCTGCGGTAAAACTTGATGCATCGTCTGCAGTGCCGCCCGAGTTGCCGCCCTCGTTGCCGTTCGCAAAACCGGTGCCCTCGGTGCCGTTGTACTTGCCCACGCCCTTCAGCAGGGCGGCCTTGTCTGCCGTAAAATCCTGGTCAAGGCTAAGCCCAGTATCCAGGCTTACCAGCGCAACCAGATCGGCAGGCTGCCTCTTTTTGTTGATATAGTCTTGTGCTGCCTCAACTGCACGGTCGACATCCTCCGGCTGCATGCTGCTCAAATCGAAGAACATCACAATCAACCGATGGTCCTTCAACGCTTCCGGTGCCGCGGCAAAGTCGCCGTTCCCATTCAGCAGGTCGGCAATCGAAGCCTTTCCGCTTACGGTTGTCTTCTCATGCAGCACCGCCGCTTCGTCGACATTCTGATAGTCGAAGCTGGCAATCTTCTGCGGTTTTCCGTTTTCGAGAATCGTGAAGTCGCTGGCCTTCAGCCCTTTGACGACCTCGCCTGTCTTCTTGTCGCGCACCACTACATTGGTCAGCACGATATCGCTCTGCACCTTCAGCGTAAAGGTGCCGTCCGAAGCCTGCTGCTGCGCAACCATCGGCGTCCCCGCCATCATCCCAGCCAGCACCGCCGCCAGCGCAGGGCGCACCAACGCGATAAAACGATTGCCGGTTTTGCCCGTCGCATCTTCAAACCAAAGACTCATCGCCCGAACCCTCTTCACGTTCCTTACTCTCATCACGAACGACTGCCTTTCAGAAGCGATACCGCGCAAATACAGTCAGTGTGCGCATCGACGCCGCACCCTTTACTTGTCCAAACGTCGGCGAGTTCAGCGTTGTATCAATCCCCGAGTACTGCACGATATTCAATGCATTCGCCGCGGTGACGCGAGCTTCAAACGACCGCGTATCGCCAAGTTGAACCGTACGCGACAGCGAAGCATCGACCACGGTCGTTCCTGGCCCTTCGATGGAGTTGCGCGACGCCGTGCCAAACTCGCCCGTTGCAGGAGTCGTGAAAGCCGCCGTATTGAACCAGTTGCCGATGGTTCCTTTACCGGAGATCGGTACGCTGAAGTCCCGGTTGGGCCGCAGCGAATTGGTGGTGCCGGTTGCCGTCTCCTGCACCGTCAACTGATAGCTCGGCGTGTAGTATGCTCCCGATGAAAAAGTGAAGTCACCGGAGAGTGAGAATCCATCGGTAATCGTGGACCACAATCCACCTTTGGTAAAGAAGAGCCGGTTAGGCCCGAACGGCAGCTCGAATACCCAGTTGCCGGTCAGCTTATGACGAACGTCGAAGGAACTGTTGCTCTCCTCCGCGTTCAGATCGAGGTCGTTCTGCGCCACCGTCTGGACGCCTCCACCGATTGAGGAAGCATCATCGATCGAGTGTCCATATTGATACGTTCCCTGCAGAGAGATGCCCTTTGACATCCGCTTGCGCACGTTGATACGCAGCGCTTCAAACCGCGAATACCCAAGCGAGTCCTCATAGTTGAACGCCTGCGCTCCCGGAATCAGCAGGCCCGTGGCCGTTCGGTTCGGTGCGCGCACCATGTCGAGATTGCCGCCCTTTGATCCGTCGTATCCAATGTTCGCCACAATGCCCAGCGGCAGCGTCCGCTGAATATCGAGGTCCCATATCTGCACATGTCCGAGTCGATAGTTCAGGTTGGCGCTGAAGTTACTCTGCACCGGCGCAGTGGAGCAGTTGAACGCGCCCGCCAGCGTGAACTGTCCCAGCGTGCCGCAACTCTGTTGTCCGGCAATGTTCGTCTGCGTCACAGCGAAGGGCTGCTGGTTGGCCAACTGACGTCCGATCGTAGAGTACTGGCCGGTGTTGTAGTTGATTCCGTAGCCGCCGCGTATGACCGTCTCTTTCATAAACTTGAACGGTGGCCGATACGCAAACCCAAATCGTGGCGCATACATCGATCGGTCAGGATTCACTAGCGGCCGGGGAAAATCTCCGCTATAGGTGCCTCTCTGGTTAGGCTTCACAGCCTCCACCGCCGTAAAGTTCGCATTGTGGTCCAGGTTCACCAACCGGTTGTTCTTCTCGATGTAAGGAGAAAAATACTCATACCGCAGCCCGTAGGTAAGTGTCAGATTCGCCAGCACCCTCCAGTCGTCCTGCCCATACCAGTCATAGACGTTCGCCCGCAGATACGTCTTGTTCAACCCGGCTTGTACTGACGCCTGTTGCGGCATTCCCAGCAGGAAGTCGGCGAATCCCGATCCGCTCGCCGGCACCACCGGGCAGGTCGTGGTCGTCGAAGCCGTGCAATCGCTCGCAGGGTTCTGTGTCGCATATCCGGTAAAGCTGAACGATCCGAGAGGCGTAATCTGCGTTCCGCCAATCGAGTCGGCGTGCACCCGTCGAATATCTCCGCCATAGCGCATGTTGTGCTTTCCATAGCGATAGCTCACAAAGTCGCTGAACGAGATGGTCTGATTGATCGTGTCATTGGGAGCGGTATTGCTCAAGCCGGTAAAGGCGTTCGAGCCGCCGAACGAGATCGTCGGCACGCCGTAATAGAACCGGTTCGACTGGATCGTCGAATCTCCCACGAGCACGCCCGCCTGTAGCCCCGGATTGATCAATCCATTGGTGAAGTAGTTCTCCGTCGTAGCGTGCGAGCGGTTCCAGTTAATCGAGGCGTTATTCGTAAATCGACCATAACCGATGGTGTAGCCCGCCGTGATGCCATATCCATCGGAGGCCGTCGTCCCGCCCAGCGGCAGAAAGATATTGCGGCTGTCACTGGCGCTGTGCGCATAGCTCCCGTTGAAGTTGATGTTCTGCCGCAGCGCCTTCGGAGCGTTCGCTGCCTGCCGCCGTCCCATGCCGAATCCGCCCTGTCCGAAGTTCCTGACATAGCGCAGCGCAGCCGAGGTCGAATTCTGACCGGCGTTGGTCACAGTCTGATAGTTATTGCGCGGCCCCGCATTCGGAACATTCGGTGCCGGATAGAAGTTCAACAGCGCCAGCGCCTGCGGCGACATCGGGATCGAAGCGTTCTTAAGATTGTTCCCCGGAATCGGCAGCCCCGTATTGGGGTCATACAGCGTCTGTCCCAGCGCGGAGAAGTCTCCACTCCGCTCCGCCAGCGTTGGCACCGTGCCATTGAAGATGTCCGGGTTGATATTCCGCTGCCCTGTCACATTCAAAAACACAAACTGCTTCGAACTAGGCTTCACCAGCCCCGGTATAAAGGGCGACCCAACAAAGCTCACACCAAACCGGTTCGACATCGACGACGGCTTCACCACCTGCGCTCCGGGCTCTCCCAGCGCCGAAGCTACAGAGAACGGCGCAGCATTCAGAGCACCATTGCCACCCTGATAGAAGATCGCTCCATGCGGCTGCGTAGGATTGAACCCGCGGAACCCGCCGCGTCCGCCACCACCGCCGCCGCCGCGTCCGCCACGGCCTCCACCACCGAAGCCGCCGCCCGGGCCGCCCATCATGCCGCCCAACATCCCCACCACGGCATTCGCCATATCGCCCGCCGCTCCGCCCTGCTGGCGAGCACGCGCGACGGCATCCTCGATACGCTGGCGAATCTCGTCTTCGTTGAAGTTCGCCAGCCCATTCGTCTGGCCCATCTGCCCGCTCACTGCCACCGAGTCCGATGACGCTTCCTCTCCGCTTCCCATCCCCGAGAGCGTAGGCATCTGCGCGCCTGCATTACCGGTCCCCGCGCTGGCATCAGCCAGATCGCTATCTCCGGAGACACTCAAAGCCTGCGTCCCACGCCCCTGTCCCAGTCCCGAGCTTCGAGCCTGCTGTGCCTCTTCACGCGCCGCACGCGAGGCCAACTGCATCGCAAACGCCGCTACCTGCTCGGGCTTGCCGTCTTCCACCAGCACCTCTTTGGTCTCGACGGCAAATGCAGCCAGCTCCGCCTTTACGACATAACGCCCGTTGCGAGGAATCACCATCTCAAACGACCCGGTAATGTCGGTCGTCGTCGCATACTTCTTTCCTGTCAATGTATTGGTCGCGGTCACGGCCACACCCGGCAGCGGCACTGTCCCTGCCTTTACCGTTCCCTTGATCGTTCCCCCACTCGCCGCAGGAGCAGTCTGAACTGCCACCCCAGCCGGAGCCTGCGCCAGGAGCGCCATGCCAGACAAGCTGCTGCTCCCTGCCAGCATCACCGCACCCAACATCGTCCATCGACTCAATCTACGCACTTCTACCTCGCCTAAGCCCAACTAAAAATCGTTCAGTAAAAACCAAGGAAAATCGATCAATAAAATTTCAAAAATAGAGACAGTAAAAAATCAAAGGTATAGACCCGCAATTCCTACTGGGGACTCGCGGTGCTATTCCCATTGGTTGAGTCCGCAGGAGTTCCGGCCTCATGCCGCCGCCCCTGGCCTCGCGCCGACGCATCCATTACTCTCAACTCCGTCGGCACGAAGAAGCCATTCTTCACGGCACCTCGCCCCATCACCATGTCTCCCACCTTCACATCCGCCAGCGTAATGCTCTCCCCACCTGTACCTCCTGTATTTGCGCCCACGGCAGGCGCTCCCGCCACCGAAGCCTGCTCTCTGCGCCCACCCCGTCGAAACGAAGTTCCTTCATCAGCCTGAATCACCTGGCTCACATGGTCCGGCCGCATCACCGTCAGCTTGGCGTTGTCCATATCAATCGCGGTGATCTTCCCTGTAATGTAGATCTTGCCCAGCTCCTCCCGGGCCTTCTTCACCTGCTCCGCATCTATGACCGCGACAAACACTGCATGGACCGTCTTCGTCGGCGCATCCATCACGCCCATGGCGCCCACGCCATCGCCAGCCTTGATGTCCGCAACCTTAACCGGCTGCCTGTCCTTCATCACCCGTGTATTCGCGGACACCGCTACCTGATAGACATCGCCCTCTTCCGTCTTCACCGTGATCTGGTCGGCGCTCACCGCTGTCACCGTTCCGCGAACCATCTGTCCGCCGGCAAACGCTCCGCGTTCTCCTCCCGGGCCTTCCTGCGCCCGAAGTATTCCTGAACCTGCAAGCAATATCCCCACTGCCAAAGCCAGGCAAATCTGCCTCCACCCCAGCCTGCAACTCCATCTCTGTCTCATCTCGCACGCCCGATCTTCAGGTCTTCCGATCGTCCGAAAGCCGTGTTCATACAGACGTTGACCTCCTGCGAAAGACTCGCCATCCACATAAAAACCTCCTCCTTGCCGTGGCCTAACCTGCCGTCTGCACTACACTACGGCCATGCATCAAGTCGCTCAGAATTCCAACAGCCAACACATAGAAGGCCACTTCGAGTCCAGCGCCGTCGTCCGCGATATCGTCATCGGACTCTCCGACGGCCTCACTGTCCCCTTCGCCCTGGCCGCCGGACTCTCAGGCGCCGTCGCCTCGTCCCACATCGTCGTTCTGGCTGGCCTCGCCGAGATTGCCGCCGGATCGATCGCCATGGGACTCGGCGGCTATCTCGCTGCCCGCGGAGATGCCGAGCATTACATCTCCGAGCGTCACCGCGAAGAGCGCGAGATCGTCGATTGCACCGAGGACGAAGAGGAAGAGATCTACGAGATCTTCGAACGGTATTCGGTCGATCGTGCCGCCGCCGCACCCGTCCTGGCTTCGCTCAAACAGAACCCCGCACAGTGGGTCAACTTCATGATGCGCTTCGAGCTTGGCCTCGAAGAACCGGCCGCAAACCGCGCCCATCGTTCGGCCCTGACGATCGCCGGTTCTTACATCGCCGGAGGCATGATCCCGTTGCTCCCTTACATGCTGGTAAGCGACAACCTAGCCGCACTCAAACTCTCCGTCATCATCACCCTTATCGCTCTCGCCCTCTTTGGAGCGCTCAAAGGAAAGCTCGTAGGCACGGGATGGCTGCGAAACGCCATCCAGACCATCACCATCGGCGGAGCCGCCGCCGCCGTGGCCTACCTCCTGGCCCGCCTCCTCAACGGACACGCTTCCTGACCAACCACGAAATCACGTCATCTCGACCGGAACTGCGGGGTGCAAGCGCGGCGGCCACGCCATTAAAAATCCAACGCCCGGCCCATCCAGAGCATCCAATCCTAGTCTGCACGTCTTCAAGAGAGAAACGTCATGTCCTCCTCCACCGCAACACATTCTGCCGCCACAACTCTTCTTGCGCGTTACCGGGCCGTCCGCAAAGCCACTACCCAGCTCTGTGCTCCACTTTCGCCCGAAGACCTGATGGTCCAGTCCTGTCCCGAGGCCAGCCCAGTCAAATGGCACCTGGCCCATACCACCTGGTTCTTCGAGACCTTCGTCCTCCGCGAACATGTCGGCGCCTACAAACCCTTCCATCCTGACTTTCACTGGCTCTTCAACAGCTACTACAACTCGCTCGGCGATATGCCCGAGAAAAAGCTGCGTGCCTCTTTTTCCCGCCCCTCGCTCGACGTGATTCTTGCCTATCGTGCCTACGTCGACGCTGCAATCGACCGCTTCCTCCAGCAGCCCGTCGTCTCCGGAGCCATCCAGCGCATCACCCTTGGCCTGCATCACGAGCAGCAGCATCAGGAACTCATCGCCACCGATATCAAGCACGCCCTCTTCACCAACCCGCTCCATCCCGCTTACATGGACACGGCGACGGGCAAGAAAAACGATGTCATTGCGCCGCCGCTCGACTGGTCCCGTTTCTCTCCCGGCCTGACGGAAGTAGGTTTCACCCCGAGCCCTGCGGCGAACGATGTCTTTGCCTTCGACAACGAGACGCCGCGCCACTCCGTCTACATCGCGCCCTTCGCGCTGGCGAACCGGCTGGTCACCTGCGCGGAGTATCTCGCCTTCATCGACCAGAACGGCTACACCCGCCCCGAGCTGTGGCTCTCCGAAGGATGGACCGCTCTGCACAGCGAAAACTGGCAGGCACCGCTTTACTGGCAGCGCGACAGCGAGACCAAGTCCGGCTGGTGCATCTACACGCTGCACGGCTTTCAACCATTAGAAGACCTCAGCGAGACCCCGGTCTGCCATCTCAGCTTCTTCGAGGCCGACGCCTATGCCCGCTGGGCAGGCTATCGGCTCCCCACCGAGTTTGAGTGGGAGTACGCCGCCACCCACTCGGTTCCCGCCGCCGGCACAGAAGCCAACCTGCTCGAATCCGGCAACCTGCACCCCACCCCGGCCAGCCACGCCTCAGGGTTGCAACAGCTCTACGGTGACGTGTGGGAGTGGACGCAATCGGGTTACACCGGCTACCCCGGCTACAAACCCCTGCCCGGCGCTCTCGGCGAGTACAACGGCAAGTTCATGTCCAGCCAGGTCGTCCTCCGCGGAGGCTCCTGCGTCACCCCGGCGACCCATATCCGTCCCACCTATCGCAACTTCTTCACGCCGGGCACGCGCTGGCAGTTCTCCGGGTTGCGGCTCGCCAAAGACGTCATCAGATAGAATTACGTCCGCATGCTTTGCTGCCTTCACCACGGGCTTAATTGCAATCGTTCCAGACGCACTTAAATCGGGCTCAGAAACTTCTTTGCGAAGGAGAACACCATGCCTGAACTGATGAGGGAGTCTGCAAATCTGCTATGGATTGGACGGTGGGACAGAGCTAACTGCAGCGCAGCGCTAAAGCACAAACTGATGGTTGGTGTGGTCAGTGCGGCGCTGGGCGTGTTGCTTTCAGGCTGCACAGCGAATAAACAGCCATCTGAGCAGGAAGCCAGCCTGGCCAATGCAGCTAAAGATGTCACCATTCCATTGCAGGCAGGAAAGATGACGAACCCGCTGCCTGAGACGGACGAGATCGTCAGCCAGGGCCAGGAAGTGTTTCTTGGCTCGTGCGCCCAATGCCACGGTGCGGATGCGCGTGGTGACACGAACGTCGGACGCAGCATGTACCCGCCTGCCATGGACCTGACCTCAGCCCACGTGCAGCACTGGAACGACGCGGAGCTGTTTTGGATCATCCAGAACGGAGTTCGCCTCACAGGCATGCCTTCGTGGAAGGCGAGCATCTCCGAGAACGACACCTGGAAGCTTGCACGCTTCATTCACAGCCTTCCCCGCCGCGACGCTGCCTCCGCATCCCCAGCAGTCCCGTCACAATTGCAGGGCGCCACTTCCATGCAGGACAAGTACTCCCTCAAAATACCGAACGGCCTCGCATTCTCCGAGTTCAGAGGATACGAAAGCTGGCCAGTGATCGCCATCAGCCATAACGGAAATATGCTGGCTGCGATCCTCGGAAACCCTGTAATGATCAACGCCTATAAGACGGGAATCCCCGGTAACGGCAAGCCCTTTCCGGACGGAGCCAAAATGGCGAAGGTTCATTGGAACGCGAAGGTGAACCCTTATGAACCCGGTTCGCCGACGGTGCCAGGCACTCAGCATGACGTTGATTTCATGCTGAAGGACAGCAAGAGGTTCGCGGATAGCGGAGGCTGGGGTTACGGCGCGTTTGAATATGACGCGGCATCCAATACCTTCACGCCCGCCACGCTAAAAGACAAGCCGCCACAAGGGAACGACGCCAAATGCGGCTTCGCCTGCCACACGATCGTAAAGGCAAGAGATTACGTTTTTACCGATTACGGGCACAAATAAAGCGGTCTCTACCGGCGTGCCACAGCATGAGCCGCAGGAGCACTCTTCGTCTGCGCGATAGCGCCTTCCACCACACTGGCAAGCTTGGTTGGATCGTTTGGTCCTTCTGCGGTTCCGCCAACGACCTGATAGTTATTCCGAGTGACCACTACCAGGGTCGGCGTCCACTCCACATTCAGGCGCTTGCCAAGATCGTAGTCCGCCTGAACCTTAGCGGCCAGCGCGCCACCGGGATCGACGACCGTCGGCATCTTCTGCCCATGCTGCTGCATCCAGTGCTCGGTAAACTGCCGCAGGTCGTCTTTGCTCGAGATCGACATCTGCGCGACAAAGACGTCGCTGCGATACTCATCCGCAAGCTTAGGGCTCACCTTGTCCTGTAGATAGCGCGCATAAACCGCGCCCTGGAAAGTCCAGATATGTTGCGCCAGCGGAAAGTCATAGCGCACGAGCGGCACATGATACTGCGCGGCCACCTGCCTCTCGATCGGATGCGCCCGCGCACACGCCGGGCATCCCAGGTCCTCGAAGACAATGATGGCGACCTTGCTCCCGACGGGCGGCCTCAGGATGGTGGTGTCGCGAAAGTTGTCGCGTGGGCCGGTTCCAGCGAACTGGGCCTGCATGGCAGGCGTGGCCAAGGTCAGCATCAATCCGGCCGCGGCCGCTACGATCATGTTGCGTATGAACATCAAGGGATCTCCTGCGCACCGTGTACTTTGCAGGGCGCTGGTGCAATTTTAGACATTGGGCCGAGTGTCGTATAGGGTTTCATGCAGGGAGTAAGCCCTATCGTCTCCGGCTTTTAGCGATCGTTTCGCCCAAGCCGACAAAAACTGCCTTTGGCAATCATCATCTGACCCCCGAACTGCATCCAATCGTCAAAGCGGCCAGGCCGCACCTTACGGAGAGGAACTCCTCAAGTGCCATCTATCGCCGCTGTTCCCGAAACAGTTGATGCCACCAGCCATGCCGTTGCCACCGAAGTACGAGCTGGATTGACCGCCTCTCCCCGAACTCTCTCTCCCTGGCTCTTTTACGACGAGGCAGGCTCGCGCCTCTTTGAGGCGATCACCGAATTGCCTGAGTATTACCTGACCCGGACCGAGCGCGACATCTTTACCGCCCACGCCGACGAGATTCTATGGGAAGCTGCCAGCGGCGGCCGGCAAAAGCTGACCCTGATCGAGTTGGGCGCGGGGACAGCGACCAAGACCGGCATTCTGCTGGCTGCCGCCGTGCGACAACAGGGAAGCGTGGTCTATCAGCCGGTCGATGTCTCGGAGTCCGCGCTGGTGATGGCGAGCGAGAATATCAGCGCCAATATTCCCGGCGTTAGCGTGCGCTCGCAGGTGGCCGATTACACGACCCAGGCGCTACCGCTCGACCGGCTGGCAGAGTTTCGAACGCTGGCACTTTACATCGGTTCGAGCATCGGCAACTTCTCGCCCAGCGATGCGGTCGCTCTGCTCCGCAACGTGCGCGCACAGCTGTTGCCTGGAGATAAACTGCTGGTCGGCACCGATCTGGGGCCAGGCAAGCACAAGAGCGCGGCGACCCTGCTGGCGGCGTACAGTGATGCGGCGGGAACGACGGCTGCCTTCAATCGCAATGTGCTGGAGCGGCTGAACCGGGAGCTTGGAGCAGACTTCGACCTTGCGGCGTTCGAGCATAAGGCCATCTGGAATGAGAGTCATTCGCGGATCGAGATGCATCTGGAGTCGCGATGTCGGCAGCAGGTACACGTTCCGGCCAATTCTGCTGGAGGGGCTCTGCGGCTGAACTTTGAGGCGGGCGAGACCATTCACACGGAGAACAGCTACAAGTTCAATCCGGTCAGCGTCGAAAGGCTTCTGCGCTCGGCTGACTTCGCTATCAGCCGAAGCTGGCAGGACGATCAGGGACTGTTTGCTGTGACCTTAGCCACGGCAGTCTAAGAAATTCATGCAGTTTTTGAAGGCTCGCGGCGATAGTCGCCACTCTTGCCGCCGCTCTTGCTCTCGAGCACAACCTCGCGAATGCGGATGCCCTTGTCGAGGGCCTTGGTCATGTCGTAGACCGTAAGCGCGGCCACGGAAGCTGCGACCATCGCCTCCATCTCGACTCCGGTTCCGGCGACGGTGGCTGCGGTGGCCTCGATGGCGACTCCTCCAGCGACGACCGTGGCTTGTACGTCGACAAAACTTAGCGCCAGAGGGTGACACATGGGGATCAGCTCCGAGGTGCGCTTGGCGGCCTGTATTCCGGCAAAGCGTGCTACTTCCAGCGGGTTGCCCTTGGGGTTCTGCGGCAGCGCAGCCAGCACGGCGTCCGAAAGCTCGACGAAGGCTGCGGCGACGGCCTCGCGACGGGTCTGCGCCTTTGCGCTTACGTCGACCATGTGGGCCTGCCCAGCTTCATCGTAGTGAGAGAGCTTCTCGTTCATGGCTCAAGCCTACCGCAATAACCTTGAGCTACCGCAATAGAACCGTAATCACCTCGCCTACGGCAAACCGTTCCTTGTCCGCCGGCAGCACCACATAGCAGTTGGCGCGCGCATTGGCGGCCAGATCGCCTGACCCCTGCCACGCTACGATGCGGACCTGGGGACTCACGCGGTCGTACGTCAAATGGGAGGGCAGCACACGGGTCAGGCCCGGCTTGCCTGCGACGTCTTCGGCCAGCGTCGCCTGGGCGAAGCGCGGCGGCGAGGCGATGGCTCCTGCCATGACGCGTAGCATCGGAGCGACAAAGCAGTGGAAGGTAACCTGCGTCGAGACCGGATTGCCGGGCAAGCCAAAGAAATATTGTGCAGGGAAGCCGCCGCTGGCCGGGAGCCTGCCGAAGACCACCGGTTTGCCCGGCTGCATCTTTACGCCGGTAAAGAAGAACTCTGCGTTCATCGTGTGCAGCACCTCTTCAACCAGATCGTACTTGCCCATCGAGACTCCGCCCGAGAGCAGCAGCAGATCGCTGCTTCGTGCTTTGAGGATGATCTTCTCCAGATCGTCGCGCCGGTCGCGAGCTATGGGAAGGCGAACGGCCTCTGCACCTGCTTCTGCGGCTAGAGCGGCAAGGGCGTAGCTGTTCGAGTTTCTTATCTGCTGGTCGCCTGGGGTCTCGTCCAGCTCCACCAGCTCGTCGCCGGTGGCCACGATGGCCACGCGAGGTCTGCGGTAGACGAACAGCCCGGAGAGGCCGCAGGAGGCGGCGAGTGCGATCTCCGCTGCGGCGATTGCCGTTCCGCGTGCGATCACCATATCCCCTGCGCGGGCCTCGCTGCCGCGGGGGACGATGTTTTCGCCTGAGGTCAACGGTCTGCCTTCTGCCAGGCGCAGGGAATCGCCTTGTAGCTCAACGTGCTCGATCATGGCTACGGCGTCGGCGCCCGCGGGCACAGGCGCGCCGGTCATGATCTCGATGGCATTGCCGGGCTCAAGTGGCTGGCCTGACCAGCGCTCGCCTGCGCGTATCTGCCCAATGACTTTTAGTGTGCCGGTGTCTGCCGCGCGCAGGGCAAAGCCATCGCGGGTAGAACGATCGAAGGGGGGCTGGTCGCGGTCTGCCGTGACCGGTTCAGCGAGCACGCGACCGAGGCAATGGAGCAAGGGCTCTGTCTCTGTCTCCAGTTTGTGCAGATCGGCGGCATGGCGCTGCACCAGCTTCAACGCTTCGTCGAAGTCGAGGATGTGGTTCATGGCATCCGTCCCTTCTTGTCACTCAAGGTTAAAGTAAAAAGCCCCGGGCTGAATTGCCCAGGGCTTTCTTTGTGTTGTGCTGCTGGCTACTTCTTCTTGCTGCCGGGGGCGCGGTAGCTCGATTCGACCTTGGCTCCGATACCGGTAAGGATGCCCTTGATATCGGCGGCGTGGGGGCCGTCGGGAGCAAGCGCAAGATACTGCTGGTAGGCCTCGACGCATCCCGGAGGAGCGACGATCTTCTGCGTCTTGGGATCAACAGTCGCCTTCGGAATCAGCGCCTGGCCCTTGATGTAGTAGGCATCGGCACGCTTCGGATCGGCGGCGATGGCCTTATCAGCCGCGGCGCCCGCTTCGTCGAGCTTGCCGGAGTTGTAGAAGGTGGCAGCCTCGTTGAAGTAGTACATGCCGGCGTTGGCGGGATCGGCCTTGGCAGCATTGTCGTAGGCTGCGGTGGCGTCCGCCGTGTTTCCGCTCTTGCTCAACGCCTGACCAAGCTGGTTGTATGCCGCTGCCGCTGTCTGCGGATTGGGCTTCTTCTCGGCGGTGTTCAGATCGATGGCCTTCTTGTAGGAGTCGGCCGCGTCACCAAACTTCTTCTGCAGGCCCGGATCGGTGGCTGCGGTGCCTGACTTTTCCGCGGCATTGGCTGCACCAAGCTGCGCATCGCCCAGAGCGACCCAGAGGATAGGCTCGTCGGGTTTGGCGGTCGTGGCGCCCTGCATGGCGGTGATGGCAGCGTCGAAGTTGCCAGCCTTGGTGTCGGCGCGGGCCTGAACGAGTGTCTTGTTCAGGTTGGCGATCTTGGAGTTGGCCGCCATCGCCTCGGCGTTCTTCTTCTTGTACTCTTCGAGCTGCTTCTTCTCGTCGGGAGACATCTTGTCGATGTACTCCTTGCGGCTCATATCGAAGTTGACGAGCTTGTCGTCGTTGGCCAACAGCGCAACGCTGTCGTTGTAGTCGATGCTCTTGTCGTCGACGAAGACGACCGCGACGTAGTTGCCGGGGGCGATGCCGGTTCCCTTGTAATCGCCGTTCTGGTCGATGGGGAAGGTGTAGGCGTACTTGCGGCTCTTCGCGTCCGAGGTGCGGTCGGTGGTCAGCTTGACGTCGCCCTTGGTGATCGGCTGGTTGATGGGGTTGTTGACGTGGCCATGAATGCTGGCCGTCGTCTGCGCCATGGAGAGCGACGGACGCGCCATGGCGACGACCACCAGCAGCGCGATGGTCAGGGTGCTGATCTTGAATAATCCGAAATGCTTCTTCACTTTTCTCTTCTCCTGGCCCCTTTGGATGCAGGCGGATATCGTCGTTCTCGAGGTTGCTACACAAAATCTCGAAGTTGCTTCACAAAAACTTTGATGCTCATTCGGCCCTCATCAGGCGATGGCATACGGTATGGGATCTGTGGCTCCGGCTTCGCGAAAGGCACGCAGTCGCAGCAGGCAGCTCTCGCAGACGCCGCAGGCCACGGTTTCGCCGGAATAACAAGACCAACTTACATGGAACGGAGCACCCAGTTCAACTCCCAGCCGGACGATCTGGCTCTTGCGCAGCTCGATTAACGGGGTAACGATTCGAATATCGCCCTCTTTTGTCCCCATCTGGATGAGTTTGTTGAACGCCTCGTAATACGCAGGCCGGCAGTCGGGATAGCCGGAGCTGTCCTGCTCGACCGCGCCGATGAAGACCGTCTTCGCCCCCAGCACCTCGGCCCAGCTTACAGCCGCTGAGAGGAAATGCGCGTTGCGGAAAGGCACGTAAGTGACTGGAATCTCATGGCCGATGCTTGCCTCGTCGCCGCCTGTGGGAACGGCGATACTTTCGTCCGTCAAGGCTGACCCGCCGATCTTGCGGAAGAGGTCCATCTTGAGCGGAAGCAGCTCACGCACACCGGTAAGGCGAGCAATCTCCTCTGCGGAGCGCAGCTCACGCGCCTCGGTACGCTGGCCATAGCTGAAGTGCAGAGCATAAACATCGAAGTCGCGCGCGGCCAGGGCGGCGCAGACACAGGAGTCCATACCGCCGGAGAGGCAGACGACGGCGCGGGGTCGGGTTTGTTCAGGCTGGGTCATCTTGAGGGTCTGTGCTATCGGATGCGCGCTCTTCCGCTGCGGATGCGTCGTCGGAGTCCTCAGCGAATTCGAGGATCTCGCGGGCAGCCTCTTCGTCCTTCTGATGCACCTGCAACTGTGCCCAGAAAGCAGCGTTGAGCAGGCTATTGCCGTGCTCGCCTTCAAGGAAGCACTCAATGCCAGCCGATTCGAGCGCGCCCTTGGCCATCTGAGCGAAGACCGGTTCGATGAACTCGGCGACGGTGACGTACTCTTCAGGGTCCTGCGTCTTTTCAGCCATGCCAGCGCCTCCTATTTAGTGTCGTACGACTGCAGGTGAAAGGTGATCGTCCCCCAGAAGAGCTGGGCGCGAATCTGCACCGGGATGTGCCGCGGATCGTCCGTGTACCAGATCCAGATCTTGCCGCGATTCTTCACCACGCCCTCGTCCGCGGTAGGCTGCACGCGGATGGTCTGGAAGGTTCCCGCCGGTGTCTTGATCTCTTCGCGCGCCTCGACCTTCATCACCACAGTGACGGTGCGCATGGAGTCGGCCAGCGGAAAGCTGACCGTCTTGCCGATAATCAGCGGCTGCGAGGCGGCGTAGAAGATCGCTGAGAGAGAGTCGGTGACGCACGCGGGGATCGAGGCGGTCTGCGTCTTCGAGGTGCCTTTGACCAGATTGCGCTCCACCTGTGTCTGTTTGCCCTGCCCGTAGTTGAAGCTGAGGTCGCTTGAGACCTTGCGGCGGCCCTCCTGCAACTGTTTGCTGAATCCCGTGGAGCAGCCGGTACGGGTATCGAATCCCGACTGGAAGCGGTCGACGACCGGGAAGAGCATGGTCACCGCGCCTACGGAATCGGCAGTGGCGTTGACCTTTTGCACATTGCCCTCGCGGGTCAGATTGAAGACGGCTGTCCCAGCGGTGAAGACGCGCCAGTCGACGGTATAGCTCAGCGTCTCCTGCGTAGGGAAGGCATAGCCCGTCGGTGGCGGCTGCAGCGTCGGAATCGGGGTCTGCTGCTGCGCGAGCGCCTGTACCCCGCAGGGCAGGGCCGCCAACAGAAGTGTGGCAAAGGGGATAAGGTTCGATCTACGTTTAGACAGAGGCCGCTCGCTGGATTGAAATGGTTGAGTTTGCTACCGCTTTAAAAACAGCAGGCGCGCTGCCAGCGCCGCGTAGATGGCGATGGCACCCATGCTGGCATTGTACTCGCGGTGGTGCAGATAGAGCTTAGACGAAAAACTTCCGGAAACGTCTGAGGTCGGCGCGGCAGTCAGCCGGGGCAGCAGCCGGGGGACGTTTTTGGCGTACTCGTCGAACCCGGCAAAGTGCTCGCGCAGGTACATCTCTTCTGAGCGGATCGTAGGCAGATAAATTGCCGCGAACAGTGCAGCCAGCACGATCAGAATAATCCAGCTCGCCGCTGCCGCCGCAAAGCCGAAGGCAATCATCATGGAACCCAGATAGAGCGGGTTGCGCGTATGTGCGTAAGGGCCAGTGCGCGTCAGCTCAGCATTCTTGCGGACATATCCGGCGGCATAGGCACGCAGCCACACCCCCGGCACCACCAGCAGCAGGCTGAGCAGCATGGTGTGCCAGGTTGGCCGGGCAAGCCACAGGAAGACCGCGGCAAAGATAAATCCGAGGGGGACGCGGATACGACGGGCGATCCGCTGCCATTGTGTTCGTTCACTCACTGCTTTACCTTATCGCGTCGGCTGCAACAGGTCGAACGCCGCCGCGATGACCTCCTCCGCCGTGATCTGCATCAGGCCCTTCTCGGTGGCCGCGTGGCGGGTGTGATCTTTTTTGCTCGAAGCATGGCGCAACACCCGCGAAGCCGTCCCATAAGGCCCATTTCGCGCCGGATCGGTAGGCCCGAACAGCGCCACCACAGGCCGCTCCAGCGCCGCAGCCAGATGCAGCGGCCCGGTATCCCCGGCGATCACGAGGCTGGCGTGCCGGGTCAGCGCGATAAGCTGCCCGATCGAGCAGGGAACTACGACCGCCGCCCCTCCGCTGGCGTTGACGACCGCATTGGCGAGGATGTCCCCCGCAAAGACCGCATTGACCAGCGGCACATAGCCAGCCTGCGCCAGCGCAGCAGCAACCGCGCCGTAACGCTCCGCGGGCCACTGCTTCGCTCCCCATCCGGCTGAGGGTGCGATGAGCGCAAACTTCCTGCCCTCAGGCGCAACCCGCGCCAGAAGCTCATCCCGCCACGCCTCACTGGCCTGATCTGCCGGAAGTTCTATCTTCGTCGATGTCAGCCGCTCTCCGACAGCAGCCCCAAGCAACTCGCAGCCCTGCTCGATCACATGCGCCGCACTCATCGGTATCTTTTCGCCATACAGCCACCGCGCGGGCTGCTCACGAGGATCAGCCGGACCGGCAAACTTTCCCCCTCCCGCCATCCAGCCGATCATCGAGGAGCGTATCGAGCCCTGCATATCGACACAGAGATCGAACTGCTCTCCACGTAGCTGGCGTCGCACCGCGGCGATGCTTCGAAGCGTCTCCAGCGAAATGGGTCGGCGCTTCCACTGCCGCGTCGGCACCGCATAACAGCGATCCACCAGCGGCATCGCCGCGCCACGCTGCGATGTTGCGCTCGATTGCAGCAAGTCGCGCCAGCAGGGATCGATCGCCCATCCAATAAACCAGTCAGGATGCCGCTGCCGCAGCGCCGCCACGGCGGGCATGGCGTGCAGAACGTCACCCATGGCACCGATGCGGATGATCAGGACGCGGGGTGGGCGATCTCTGCTTGACGAGATAAGGGGCAACCTATTCAAACTGTAATCTTCTCAGAACTCATCTAAAACCAACTAAACCCTATCACCACGTCATCTCGACCGCAGCGCAGCGGAGTGGAGAGATCCCTGTATTTTTCTTGGAGACAAGGCCTCTGCCTCAGCGGTTCTGGCTGCGGCGGTCGAGGCGCTTCTCCATCGCGAGCAACTGCAGCAGCGCCGCCTGCTCGTCTACCAGCTCAGCGCTTAGCCGTGCTACCACCAACGGCCCCGCTGCCTCCAGATGTTCGCGCATCACTGGAGTGAGCTTCACGGCGTCCTTTTCGGTGGTCACAAATCCGTCCGCGCCATGCTGCCGCGCTGCTTCGAGCAGATGCTTGATATCGTAATCGGTGTAGGCGTGGTGGTCTGGATAGATGGTCGTCTCGACCGGGAGACAACCCTCCGCCAGCAGCATGTCGGTAAATCCTTTCGGCCTGGCGATGCCGCAGAAGGCCAATGGCCGCGCGGACAGCGGCTTCTCTGCATCGCCGTCAAGGCTAAGCCGCCGCCGTATCACCCAGACCGCAATCGGCTTCTTCTTTTGCGGAAGATCGGTGATGAAGTGCTGCAACCGCTCCGCTTCTTCTTCGCGCACGACAATCACATCGGCTTCACGCAGCATCGACAAAGGCTCACGCAGATTGCCTGCGGGCAGCAGCGTGTCCTCCACGTCTTCCTGTGTCAGCAGGACGACATCGATATCGCGAGCCAGCTTGCGATGCTGAAAACCGTCGTCAAGCAGATGCACGGCAATCTTTCCCGGAGCCTCGGCCTGTTCGGCCAGCAGACCGGCGCTGTAGCGGTCCGCACCTACAAACACAGGCACGCCGGTTCGCTGCGCCAGCAACACCGGCTCGTCGCCGAACCATGCGGCATCGCCGTAGGGCTCTACGCGCTCGACTGTTTTAGGAGCGCGGCCAAAGCCTCGCGTCAGAATCGTTATGGCATAGCCGCGCCGGCGCAGCATTCCGGCCAGCGCCATGACGACCGGTGTCTTTCCTGCGCCGCCCGCCGATACGCTGCCTACACTGATCACCACGCTGGCGAGACGCCGCTGCTTCAGCCAGCCGAATCGAAGCATCTGCCATTTGACGGCCAGCACCGCTCCGTAGAGCGGGGACAGCGGCAGCAGCAATGGTCTGCGGATGCTCATCGGACGCTCCCCACACTCCCCTTCGATAGCCCGGTTAACGCCAATGCAGTCAATGCCTGCACGGTACGCGCCGTTGCTCCGGCCTGCATGTCAAAGACGCTGCGCGCACGCGCGCCGATTGCATGGGCCTCGTCAGTATCACGCAGCAGGGCGATGGCCGTCTCGGTGAACGCTGTTGCTGAGATGATCCGAATGGCGTCATGCTTCTGCAAGACGTTTACGATCTCGCGAAAGTTTTCAAACGACGCTCCCGTCATCACTGCAACGCCAAATCGTGCAGGCTCCAGCGGATTATGTCCACCGGCCTTAACCAAACTGCCGCCCACAAACGCCACCGCACCCAGCGAGTACGCTGCGGCAAGGTCACCGATCGTATCCAGCAGAAAGATGCTGCCTGCCGTCAGCGGCGCGGGATGCTCCCGAAACTCGCTTGCGCGAAGCGTCGTAAATCCATCTCTGCCAATCATTGCAGCAACAGCAGAGAAGCGGTCCGGATGCCGCGGGGCCAGCACCATGACCGCATCCGGCTCAGCCGCGAGCACCGCCGGCCAAGCTGCCAGCAAAATCTTTTCCTCGCCATCGAGCGTCGAGCCGCAGACAACCACCCGCGCCTTTGCGGGCAACTGGTCGCGCAGCATCGCGACCAGTGGAGACTCACGGCCTTCGCGGAGATCGTACTTCAGGTTGCCTGTCACCTGTACCCGTTCGGCGGGCGCGCCAATCTGCACCAGTCGCTCAGCGGTCTCCTCGCTCTGAGCCAGAAACAGCGATATTTTTTCGAGCAACGGGCGCCAGAGCCGCCGCAGCCGCATGTAACGCGGGAAAGACCTGTCTGACACCCGCGCATTGACTACGGCCATCGGTACACCTGCTTTAGCGCATTGCAGGATCAAATTTGGCCAGAGCTCGCTCTCCATCAGCACAAGCAACTTCGGTTGCAAGACACGCAGATACCGCCGAACGACAAAAGCAAAATCGAGCGGAAGGTAGAAGACGGGAAGCTCCGGCAGTCGCTGCTTTGCCAGCCGCTGCCCGGTCGCCGTCGTCGTCGAGACGGCGATCAGCCACTCCGGCCGCGCTGCGCTCAACTCGCGAATCAGCTGTGTTGCCGCCATCACCTCGCCGACCGAGACGGCATGGACCCAAACCACCTCGCGTCCAGCGACTGCCGCCCGCAACTGCTTCGGCACAAATCCCAGCCTCCCGGCCAGTCCGGCGCGATAGCGTCCGCTGGTCGCCATGCGCAGCAGCCACCACGGAGCGCCCAACACAAGGGCCGCCAGCAGCAGCGCGCTATACACACCCATCGTCACTCTGTCATGCCCCTCGCTTTACCTTGTATGCCAGCGAAGATGATAATCAACACAGGCTATGAACTCCCACCGATATGAGTCATCTCAGGCAATAGTTTCACAGACTCTCGGAGTCATCGCCACCATCTGCATCCTCGCAAGCTGTGCCGTGGCCGCAAGTCACAAGGCCCCCCCGGTAAAACCGGCGAACCAGTACGCTGCCTTCGATACGCATCCTGCCGAACATGTCACCATCGGCATCGACCCCTGCAACGATCCCGACAAGTGCAGCTTCTTCCGCCTGCCCTACATCCAGCACGGCTTCATCCCGGTGCGCGTCATCATCACCAACGACGGCGATACCGCGCTCACGCTCAACGATGTGCGTATCCAGTTCATCTCCGCCGCCAACGATAAGATCCCCGCCGCCGATCTCGACGAGATCAACCGCCGTCTCTTCAATCTGAAAAAGAGCATGGGCACGCACCTTCCGCTGCCGATCCCCGTCACCATCCATCATCCCGCAGTCGACAAAAAAATCACCGAAGACGACACCGACTTCGGCTTCCAGAGCACCACCGTCAACGCGCACAGCAGTCTCGGTGGCTATCTCTTCTACGACGTTCGCGGCCTCGACGACCCACCACTCAAAGGCGCGCAGATCTACGTCAAGATGATCTATACGCTCGATCGCAAGCACGAGCTTTTTCCTTTTACCATTCCGTTCGACAAGTGGCTCGCCGCAAATCCATCAACATTGAAGCAATAGAATTTTGTGAGTGAAGCCCTACAACTTTTCGCATCGAGAAGAAAATCCATGCTCAACATCCGCCCCGCCACTCCCGCCGACGTCCCCCAGATCCTCGCCTTCATCCGCGATCTGGCCACCTACGAGCGCTACCCCGGCGCCGTCTACGCCACCGAGGCCGACCTCCACCGCGACGGCTTCGGCCCCACGCCGCGCTTCCACTGCCTCATCGCCGACTGGGACAACGCACCCGCAGGCTTCGCCCTCTACTTTCACAACTACTCCACCTGGCGTGGCCATCACGGCATCCACGTCGAAGACCTCTTCGTCCTCCCCGAGCATCGCGGCAGAGGCATCGGCAAAGCGCTGCTCACCCGCGTCGCCGCCATCGCCGTCGAAGAAGGCTGTCATCGCCTGCAATGGGACGTGCTCGAGTGGAACGCTCCTGCCATCGGCTTCTACGAGCAGATGGGCGCAACCATGATGAAGGAGTGGCGCATCATGCGCGTCCACTACGAATCGCTTCCAGCACTTGCAGCACAAAGTAATAGACTTGCACTGGACGCTTAGCCTTAAACAAAAGAGGCCATCGCCACCAAAATATCTTCGGTGACGACAGCCTCTTCAGCCAGCTCTTAGGTCAGCTCAAACTAGGCCATCAGCTTGCGCCGCAACGTGCCGACCAGTCCAACCATTCCTGTGCCCAGCAACAGCAGTGAACCCGGCTCTGGAACAGGCGAGGCGGTAAAGTTGACGCTCGTACCGGCAAACGGCTCTCCATAGGTGCTAAGCACTTTGCCATTGAGCGAATCGCCCGCGCCATAGCTCAAACCCAGCCCCGGCAATACACCGTTGCTCCACACATCGACGTTGTAGCCTCCCTGAACGTTGAAGAGCAGGCCATAGATGTCGAGCAGGCCGCCGCCAAAGGGGTACGGCGGGTTCGGATCGCCCGGACCCGGAGGAGGACATACCGCTGGCGAGTCACCCGCCGGATAGAACAGGTTGTCCCACGAGAAGCCATAGCCGTCTGCCTGACTCCCCGGCGGGACAAAGGAACCGGCGTAGGGCTGGCCGGGCGGCGTGATGTTCGTAGGCAGTCCGGTGGTCTGCAACCCTGTAATTGCCACGTTCGAAAGCCCAAGATTCGAGTCCGAGAAGCTGCCGCTAATGCCGGTCACCTGATAAGCGCCAGGTACGCCGGGAACTGTCGCCGATGAAACGTCGATCACACCAGAGGCGCTAAGCCCGCCGCCGCTGAACGAAAAGGTATAAGAGTCAGCCTTGGCTGCCGGAGCCAGGGCAACACTCGTTGCCAGCACCAGCAAAGCGGAAAGAATGACGTTGGAGCGGGAAGCAATGCGTGCCGATACCCACCGTGCAGCCGCGCACGATGGTCTACTGTCCAATGAAATGTTCATGGTGTTCTCCTCGGAAACAAAGTTGGGCCCTTTGTGATGTCGGGGAGGGAACCCAGAGTACCATGCTTTGTGTTAAGGGCAAGCCTTCAGCCGTGCCATAAGTTCCTCATTTGCAATACAGCCGCTGAGAGAGTCCGGTTGATAGCTGTTCGGCTTCGAGCCGACGCCCTTGACGCCCCTCGTATAATTGAAGAAGGGGGCAAGGCCACATCTCAACCACTTCTGCCACGGCGTCCGCGTCGTAGTGCGTATCTAAGTGGCTTAGATCGAAGACTTTGCGGACCAGGCTTGCGTAAAATCAGGACTTTGGCGACCTGGTCCAGACCTAAAGTATCTGTTTCGAAGACTTTGCAGACAAAAGTAGGGAGAGGGGGGTACCTTGGCAGAACGAGCTACAAAGCGAATCAAAGTCATCGGCGGAGGTCTCGCCGGTCCCGAAGCGGCGCTGCAAGCCGCCCGCTACGGCTGCGAGGTCGACCTCTACGAGATGCGCCCCACGCGCTCGACCGAGGCCCACCAGACCAGCGACTTTGCTGAGCTCGTCTGCTCGAACTCCCTCAAGTCCGAGTCCGAAAACACCGCACCTTGGCTGCTCAAGCAGGAGATGCGCCGCGCCGGTTCCATCCTCCTCGCCGAAGCCGATGCCTCCGCCGTTCCCGCCGGTCATGCACTCGCCGTAGACCGCATCGAGTTCTCCCGACGCGTAGCCGAACGCATCGCAGCCGAACCGCGCATCACCGTTCACCGCGAAGAGGTCACGCACATCGATGAGAACGACCCCAACACCATCACCATCCTCGCCAGCGGACCGCTTACCTCGTCCGCGTTAGCAGCGGAGTTGCAACGGCTCACCGGCTCAGACTACCTCGCCTTCTACGACAGCATCAGCCCTATCGTCGACGCCGGCACCATCAACATGGACCGCGTCTACTTCGCTGCCCGCTGGGACAAAGGCACGGCAGATTACATCAATTGCCCCTTCACCAAAGAAGAGTATGACGTCTTTCTCGACGCCCTCACCACCGCCGAAGCCGTAGAAGCCAAACCCTGGGAACAAATTCCCGAAGCTGCCTTTGAAACACGTCATCTCGACCGAAGCGAAACGGGTGCCCCAGGTCTCGATTCTGAGACCTGGGTTTCCAGTGAATCCAAGGGAAGTCAACCAACCCCCGAAAAGCTGCAATACTTCGAGGGCTGCCTGCCTATCGAAGAGACTGCCCGCCGCGGACGCGACACCCTCCGCTTCGGCCCCATGAAGCCTGCTGGACTCACCAACCCCAAAACCGGCCGCTGGCCCTACGCCGTCGTCCAGCTTCGTCAGGAAAACCTTCGCGCCGATAGCTATAACCTCGTCGGCTTCCAGAACCACCTGAAGTTCGGCGAACAAAATCGCGTTCTAAAACTCATCCCCGGCCTCGAGAATGCGACCTTCCTGCGCTACGGCCAGATTCACCGCAACACTTACATCAACGCGCCGACGCTGCTCACCGAGACCTTGCAGCTCAAGGCGCATCCCAGCATCATGATCGCCGGACAGCTCAGCGGAGTCGAAGGCTACACCGAATCCATCGCTTCAGGGATGCTCGCCGGACGCTACGCCGCCGCGCTCGCCCACGGCAAGACGCCCACTCCCGCTCCCCGAGCCAGCGCCAATGGCAGCCTCACTCACTACATCACCCACGCCGAAGGCAAAAAATTCCAGCCCGCCAACATCACCTTCGACCTGCTAGTTCCGCTCGAAGAAGAGTTACGCAAAAAAGTCCGCGACAAAAAAGAGCGCCATAAGATTCAATGCGGGCGGGCCTTAGAAGCATGGAATGAATGGCTTGCCAAGCCACATCTTCATAGCGCGTGCTAGAATTCCGACTCCTCCCCTACGTCTTTCGCTAACGAGGTTTCCCATGACCCGGCCCGCGAAGTTTTCTAAAAATCTCATCGTCCTTTCGATCATTGTGGCTCTGGCATTTCTTTGCCTTCAGCCCTCAACCGCACGCGCCGACAGCATTACTCTTTCTGCTCAGTATTTCGGCAACGCTGTCACCTTGTGTTCTAGCAGCGCGAACCCGGCAAACTGTACCGGCGCTCAGGCCACGGGTTCTCTTGCCACCGGAACCATCGGCGCTTCAGCCGGGTTTCCGCTCGGTGATTTGCCCTTGCCTGGCTTCGTAGGGCAGACCACAGACGAGGCGATCGCCAGCTCTGCTCTCCTTTACAACTTCACCAGCAGCGTGCCGAACGGAACCGCGGTCATCAATCTGCGCGTCACCGGCAGTTCTTCGGTCTCTACCAACGGAATCCCCAACTCCATCTGTCCGGCAGGAACACCTTGTAGAGCAGAGGCAGGCATCGGAATTGTATCCGGCGAATCCTTCGTTGGTGCAGCTCCCGGCACAACCGAGGACGTCCTCGCCAATATCCTCAACAGCGGCTCTGAAGGCGCACCAACGGGACCAATCCAGATAGTTGTGCCAATCAATGGCAGTGTCGCCAATCTTTCCTTTACTCTTACTGCTCTTGCGGAGTGTCCATCCCTCACGGCGCTTCAAATGTCGGAAGGTATCTCCTGCGTAGCAGTTGCCGACTACCTGGATCCGCTGACGATCTCGGGAGCGAGTATTTATGACTCGAACGGCAACCTGGTGCCCAACGCTACTCTGGTTTCGCAGTCTGGATTCAGCCTCACCTCAGCCGCTACGCCCGAGCCATCGTCAATATTTCTTTTCGGAACAGGGATCTCTTTGTTATGTCTGGCAAGCCGAAGATTGCGCGACAGGATCAGGCTGTAAATCCAGGTAGAAGGTTGTTGCCAAAACTCTACTCAACCTTTTTCTTATTGCGCGCCTTGATCTTGAACCAGATCGGCGATCCGATAAACCCGAAGTTATCGCGGATCTGGTTGGTCAGAAACCGCTCGAACGAGAAGTGCATCTTCACGTCCTTGTCGGTGAAGAGCACAAACGTCGGCGGCGCGACCGCAGCCTGCGTCATGTAATAGATGCGAATTCGTTTTGCCATCGGGACGGAAGCCTTCTGGAAGTCGACCTTCTCCAGAAAGCGGTTCATCTGTCCGGTGGTGACGCGCTTGCGCCGCTCTCGTGCAACCAGTTCCACCTTCTTGAAGACTGACTCGACATTCTTGCCTTCAGCCGCGGAGATGAACAGCAGCGGAGCGTAATCCAGATACTTCAGCGCATCACGCACCTGCTGCTCGTAGACTTTGATATCGGCAGGAGGCTTGCCGTCGGTGCGCGCCGTCGTCATCAGGTCCCACTTATTGACGACGATGATTACGCTGCGTCCGCTCTCGTGCGCGTAGCCGCCGATGTTCGCGTCCAGCGCGGTCACGCCTTCGACTGCATCGATTACCAGCAGCGAAACATCGGCTGCTTCGAGATGCTTTCGCGCCATCACGACGGAGAGCTTCTCGGCCATCAGCTTTGTCTTGCCCTTGCGGCGAATGCCTGCGGTATCCACAAAGCGGAAGCTGTGTCCGCCGCGTTCGACGACCTCATCGACCGCATCGCGCGTGGTTCCGGCAATCGGCGAGACGATAGCGCGCTTGCTTCCCGTCAGCGCATTCAGCAGCGTGCTCTTGCCGACGTTCGGCCTGCCGATGATGGCGATCTTGGTCTCCCTCTGCTCATACTCGCCGTGCGTGCGCAGCTTGCGGATCGGCTGCGGCCCGTCCTCATCCTCGGCCATCTCGTCTTCGGCAGTCAGCATGACCTCGGTCGGCTCTTCGTCCACCTCTTCAGGAGGCAACGAAGCGAAGACTTCGTCGAGCAGATCGCCGATGCCGCTGCCGTGCTCGGCAGAGATTGGCAGCACATTGCGGAAGCCCAGTCGGCGGAAGTTCTCCGCGCCGGCCAGCAGCTCCTGCGTGTCCATCTTGTTTACCGCGAGAAACACCGGCTTGCCGCCGCGAAGCAGTAAACGCGCCAGTTCTCTATCGGGCGAAGCCAGTTCGGTGCGGCCATCGACGACCATGACGATGGAGTCCGCTTCTTCAAGCGCGACCTGTGCCTGGCGGAAGATCTCGCTGGGAATCAGCGCTTCGTCGTCGGGAATGACGCCGCCGGTATCGACGATGCGCGCATCGCGGCCAGCCCACTCGATCTCGCCATAGATGCGGTCGCGCGTGATGCCGGGCTCGTCGCCGACGATGGAACGCCGCGAGCCTGTCAGGCGGTTGAACAGCGTGCTCTTGCCGACGTTTGGCCGTCCGCAGACGGCGATCAGCGGCAACTCCTGCGCTTCGGCGCTTTCGGTGACTGTGGACAACTGCGCGGCGATTGCCTCGGCCTCGCGCCAGTCATCCTCGCCGATGTTCTCTCGTCCGGCAATGTTGGAGGAGCGCGGCGTCTGACGGCCTGCGATTCTATCTGTGGGCCGTGTGCTTTGAGCTGGCCTTAATGTCTTCTTGGTCTCGAACTCGGGAGAGCGCTTCGACACCAGCTTGGCCTTGGCTGCCGCTGCCTTCTTTGTTGCCAGCACTTTGCGCTTGCGCGGGTCTACGGCTCCGGTAGTTGGAGCGACTCGCGGCGCTCGTCCCTTCTTGGGGCGAGTCTTTGCCTGTCTGTGTTTTTTGCCCAGCCGCTTCCTATCGTCTTTTTGAGCCACGGTGAATGTCCATCTTTCTCCCACACACCTGATAAGGCGGCAAGGCGATTACGCTAATTCTTCGCTACGCTTCTATTATAGAAAGCGTAGCTCGTCTGTGCCGCCCTATCTCGCGCAAACCATACATTGTCAACGACAGCTCCCATCTCGACCACGCCAGCCCTGCTGGAGAATCTGCCGAATCTGCACAGTTTCTTCTCCCCGGGAGGCACCCTGGCCCGCTCGTCGCTCGCCTTTGAGCACCGCAGGGGCCAGTACGAGATGGCGTGCGCCATTGAGAAGGCGTTCAAGGAGAAGCGGCATCTGATCGTCGAGGCAGGCACGGGAACGGGAAAGACGCTGGCATATCTGCTGCCTGCATTGCGACTTGCGCGGGAGCGGCAGCAACGGGTCATTATTTCGACCGGAACAAAAAATCTTCAGGAGCAGCTTTTTTTCAAGGATGTTCCTTTCCTTGAATCGCTGCTCGGCCCGCTGAAGGTCTGCTACATGAAGGGCCGCAGTAACTATCTCTGCCGCCACAAGCTTTATGCGCTGCGCGATAGTCCGCTGCTCAACGGTCTGGAAGAGATAAGTCAGTTTCACATTCTGGCGCAGTGGGAGAAGACGACCGAGACGGGAGACCGGGCGGAGATCGATGCGCTGCCTGAATCTTCTGCACTGTGGAGCAAGCTTGATGCTCGCACCGAGGCCTGCCTGGGACAAACCTGCCCCGACTGGGAGCGCTGCTTTGTCACCAACATGAGACGCAAAGCGCTTGAGTCGGACATCGTCATCGTCAATCACCATCTCTTTTTTGCCGATCTCAGCATCAAGCAGCAGGCCGCCAATGCTCCCGACGCAGGCATTTTGCCTGAGGCTGGAGCGGTGATCTTCGATGAGGCGCATGAGTTGGAAGAGGTTGCCTCGAACTACTTCGGCATCGGCCTGAGCACGCAACGCTTCGACGAGCTGACGCGCGACATCGAGACGATGCTCAAGAGCAAGGAGGCTTTTTCGTCTTCCATCGTCAACGCCAGCTCGAACGTCAAGGAGCGCGCTCATCGTTTCTTCGCTGCGCTGCCCAGTGAGGATGCGTTTGGTGCTCCGGCGATTGGGCGGATGCCGTTTGAAGACCGCGAAGCTTTTCTTGAGGAGAGTGGTGATACCTATACGGCCACGCTCAACGCGCTGAATCGGCTCGAAGGCGAGCTGGAGTGCGTTAAGAATGTCGAAGAGATTCCCGGCCTGCGCAAGCGAACCGCGGACATTCGTGCGCATCTGGCGTTTCTGCTTGAATCCTCCGATCGCAATACCGTCTTCTGGATCGAGCGCCGCGCAGGCGGAGGCGTGCGCAATCTTGCCCGTGGCGGTGCTATGCCTGCGGCGGTTCACACTCATCTGCAGGCCACGCCTATTGACGTCTCAGAGTTGCTTACTACGTCGCTCTTCGATAACTATTCGAGCGTTGTGTTGACTTCGGCTACGCTCACGGTTTCAGGAGGATTCGACCATATTCGCAAGCGGCTTGGACTAGTCAGCGCTCGTGAATTGATCGTCCCCTCGCACTTCAATTACGAGAAGCAGGCGCTGCTCTATCTGCCGCCGAACATGCCCGATCCGCGTGAGCCTGATTTTCCTGATAAGGCAACAGAGCGCATCCGACGCGTGCTTGAGATCAGCAAGGGGCGTGCCTTCTGCCTGTTTACGAGCTACAAGCAGATGCGCGAGACGCACGACCGCCTGCTGGCTGAGCTGCCTTATAAGCTACTGCTGCACGGCACGGCTCCGCGGCATGTGTTGCTGCAGCAGTTTCGTGACACGCCGAATGCTGTGCTCTTCGGCACATCGAGCTTTTGGCAGGGAGTGGACGTGCAGGGCGAGCAGCTAAGTTGCGTCATCATCGATCGGCTGCCTTTCGCAGTGCCCAGCGATCCTGTCGTCAAGGCGCGGATGGAGGCCATCGAAGCGCTTGGCGGCAAGCCTTTCTTCGACTATCAGATTCCTAACGCTGTTATTACGTTGAAGCAGGGGTTTGGCCGTCTCATTCGGTCGCTTGATGATCGTGGCGTACTGATGCTGCTCGATCCGCGCATCCAGCGTCAGCGGTATGGGCGCATCTTTCTTGAGAGCTTGCCGTCTTATCGGCTTACGCAGGAGATCACTGATGTTGAACAGTTCTTCGCGGGTTCGGGTGAGAAGACAAGTTCTCTCAAATAGACAACGGAAATTTTAGGCGGGGTTGACTTCTACTTCCAATGACTGTGGGCGATGGCCGCTGGTGGTGGCGCCTGCATCGTGCGGCAGGCCGATGCTGTTGAACACGGGGCCGAGAGCGAGAACGGCCATGAAGAGAATGGCGTAGTGAAAGTCACGGAGCTGCGGCGTCGCAGCGGAGTGGCCGTGTGCATGAGCAACCAGACGCAGCGTGATGGCTCCAACTGCGACGCCCATGCCCATGCCGAGCTGCATGACGGCGCTGAGAAATCCGTTGGCACGGCTCATCCGGTTGGACGGAATCTCGGAGTACGCGAGCGTCGTCATGCAGGTGAACTCCATGGACCGGCAAGCGCCGTGGAAGAAGAGGATGGAGACGATCAAGATCGGTGGCGTTGACGGACTCAGTGTCGCGCACAGGGCCATGGATGCTGCGGTAATCACACCATTGACGATGAGGATGTTACGAAATCCGAAGCGGCGAAGTCCCTGGATGACGAAGGCCTTCATACTGAGGTCTCCGCCGAAGAGCGCAAGGAGATAGACACCGGAGCGAAAGGCGTTCAGGCCGAACGAGATCTGAAACATCAGCGGCAGCAGGAACGGCAGCACGGAGACGGCGATGCGGAAGGCGCTTGCACCGTAGACCGAGAGCGAGTACGTCTTCATCTTTATCGATTCGAGATCGATCAGCGATGTCGCCGGGTTGCGGCGGGCGGCCACGATGGCGAATGCGCCGCTCAGCACGCTGAGCGCAAGGATGCCACCGGGAATCTCCCAGCGCACATCTCCGACGCCGAGCTTTTCCATTGCATAGACCGCTCCGGTAGAGGCCAGACCGGCCAGCAGGAAGGTGAGCCAATCGAAGGGGTGCCTCTCGTCGGTGCGAACATTTTCGACCCAGAGCATCGTCAGGATGAGAGCCAGGATGCCGAGGGGAAGGTTGAGAAAAAAGATCCAGTGCCAGCTCATGTAGGTCGTGATGAAACCGCCCAGAGGAGGCCCGATGACGAGCGCGGTCAAGCCTGGCCAACTGATGTACGCAATAGCCTGGGCGAGCTGGTCTTTCGGCGTGCTTCGCAGCACGACAAGGCGACCCACCGGCACCATCATCGCTCCGCCGATGCCTTGCAGGATGCGCATCAGCGTGAACTGAGTAAGCGTGTGCGATACGCCGCAGAGGAGGGAAGCCAGCGTAAAGACACCAATTGCTGAGGCAAAGACAGTTCGAGAGCCGACTCGGTCGGCCACCCATCCGCTAATGGGGATGAAGACGGCCAGCGTCAATAGATACGCCGTCATTCCGATGTTCAGGCTGACTGCGCTGACGTGAAAGCTGTGCGACATCTGCGGCAGCGCCGTGGCGATAATCGTGCCGTCCAGATTCTCCATGAAAAAAGCACCCGCGATGAGCGTGGTGACGTACAGCGGCGAGCGGACTTTCTTCATTTCTTTAGTTTACGAAAAGAAAGGTCCCGGTCGCCGTAAAATAGAGTCATCCATATGGGACGCAACCTTTACATCCTTGCCGGAACGTTGCTGATCTTCGCGATGGTCTCTTTCGGTGTCTCTTATACCAACATTGCGCAGCAGCCTGGCTCTCCGGGCGATACGTCTCTTTGGCGAACGATGGGCCTCGCGCTCTTCTTTATCAGCATGGTGGTTTCGCTTGCCGCTGTCCTCTCGTCGCTCTTCGAGCAGGCTGAGCGCCATACCGAGGAGCAGCGTCGTCAGGAGCGCAAAAAGCGTTAGGCCACTCGAAGACGGTACAATGAAGGTAAACAGGCTTTCGAGGACGTAAGCCACGCTGAAAGCCGCGCCGCCCCAGCTCCAAATCCAGCCTGATGCGGCGGTTGAAGGGATCGTAGAAACATGTTTGAAGTCACCGTAGAAGCCGGTTTTTCCTCCGGCCACTACCTCCGCAACTATCGCGGCAAGTGCGAGAACCCGCACGGCCACAACTATAAGGTCTTCGTTACGTTGATCGGCGCCGATCTTGACGAAGCCGGTCTTCTGCTCGACTTCAAGCTGCTCAAACAGGTCATGCGTCCCGTCGTCGATTATCTCGATCACCAGATGATCAACGACCTTGAGCCCTTCACGACGGTCAATCCGTCGGCGGAAAATCTTGCACGCTACTTTTATCAGGAGACGGCAAAGCAGCTTCATGAGATGACTGAGGGCCGCGTCCGCATCAAGGACTGCACTCTCTACGAGACCGATACCAGCTTTGCCCGCTACTACGAGTAAGCCTTCTCGAAATGTACTTAATCGAACTCTACAAATCCGTTCAGGGCGAATCTTCTTTCACAGGACTTCCCTGCATCTTCGTCCGTTTTGCGGGCTGCAATTTGCGCTGTGCCTGGTGCGACTCGGAGTACACCTTCACTGGGGGCAAGCCTTTTAGCGAGGATGAGGTCGTCGCCCAGATCGAAGCGCTTGCACCGTGCAAGCTGGTCGAGTTCACCGGTGGCGAGCCGATGCTGCAGGCGAAGGAGCTTCTGCCGCTGATGCAGCGACTGCTCGCGCAGGATTACACGCTGATGATGGAGACCTCAGGCGAGCGTCCACTGGCCGAGGTTCCGAAAGCGGTTCACAAGATCGTCGACGTGAAATGTCCGGGAGCAGGCGCGGCGGCTAATAGCTTTCGTCTTGAAAATCTCGATGCGCTCACTAAAGACGACGAGGTAAAGTTCGTCATCAGCAATCGCGAAGACTATGAGTTTGCCCGCGACTTTATTTGTCAGCACGATCTGAACAACAAGGCTGGAGGCATATTGCTCAGCCCGGCTTTCCAGCAGACGCCCAGCCCGCAGCGCACGGCGGACAATATGGCGCTCGATCCGCGCAAGCTGGTTGAATGGATGCTTGCTGATGGCCTCGATGCACGGCTTTCGCTGCAGATCCACAAGTTCATCTGGGAGCCGATGAAGAAGGGCGTCTAGCTTCTCTAAAAGCTATCGCAGAACCTTTCTCACCACTCGTCGCACTGTCTCCGTCACCACGCCAAATATCGCATGCGAGGCCATCTCGCTGGTGCGCTCGCGTGTCGTCTGTTGCTCCGGGGGAGCGGACAATCCCATAGCAGGTAGCGCTCCTTCGTGAGTCAATGAAGCGAGTGCCATGCCGAAGCCTGCGCCGTCTTTCGCTGTAGCGGCAGGGTAGAATTCTGCGAGCGCGCCATAGGCTGCTCCGGTCAGTGCGCCGAATCCCCAATGAATCGTCTCCGCGGCTACGGCTTTTTGATCTGCTGTCAGCTCATGTCCTGCCAGCTTTTCCGCGAGCACCGACGGAGGCTCGGGCTCTCCATGCGTGCGCGGGGGATAGACCCTCTCCGCAATACTTTTGGCCGCTGTAGCTACCAACCCACCGATGAGACCGGCAACCATGCCCTTGAGCAGCGACTTGGCAGGCCCAGTCTTTCGTTCTTCTTGTGTCTCACTCACTCGCTCACCTCGATATCCTCTCATTTCCTATCGTCTAGCGGTTGGATGCATTCCATCTCTCTCAGGCTGTGTCGGTGGACATACACGGTCTCATGCAAGTGCATGTGTAGTATGCAGATCGCCACTGTTTGTATTGAGAGTGAAGAAGAGCCTTCGTGTACTTGTCACTGAGGCGATTATGGAGAAGCCGGAGACTTAGCTCTTTCCCGAATCGCTCCAGTCGTATACCACAATGCCGAGATTGTTCAGTGTATTGACGACCGTCTCCATGTTGCGCCGTACCTGGGGCCGCGCATTGACCGGCACCTCGTGCGCCTCTTCGACTGCGATCACCCGGCCATAGGGCCACGATGTCTGCGGAATGGCATTGAGTGCGGCGGAGAGCTCATTCAGGCGCACATTCAAATCGCGACGCCGCGCGCCCATGGGACGCAGCAGGCCGCCTTTCCCAAGATCGCTGGTGTTGGCATCGGCGAGCATCACATGCACCGTCACCATGCTGCCCTGAACGGTCAGATAAGGGTTCTGCCAGAGGTTAAGGCTCTTGACGGCCATGTACTGTGCCTTCGATGGCAGCGGTATGGACTGCATCTCCTGCTTGGCCTGGGTAGCCTCCTCCTGTTGCTCGGCGGCGATCGCGCGCATCTCAGCCTGGCTTGGCGTGGAGGTATGGGTGCAGCCGGTGAGTATCACTGGAAGGAGAAGGGCTGGGAGCAGAGCAAGGTGGAGGATGGGTCGTGGGCTACGCACGAATACGAGCATATCAAGCGGGTACTCCTTCAGAAAAGTGCCAAAACGCAAAGTTTCCCCCTGTTTTTACCGTCCTGCCCATTTTGGAGACCGCTTCTCCAGAAACGCGGCTGTTCCTTCGGACTTATCGGCTGTTCCGCAGAGCCGCCCGAATATTGCCGCCTCCACCTTCATGGCGTCGTCGATCCCCAGCCCGTTCCCTCGCTCGACGGCCTCCAGGCATCCGGCCACGGCCAGCGGAGCCATTGCCGCGATTGCGCCGGCCAGCTCCTTTGCTCGATCCATTAATTGTTCGGGTGGCAAGACCTCGTCTACCAGTCCGATCCGGAGTGCCTCGGCCGCTCCAATCATCTCTCCTGTCAGCATCAGGCGAAGGGCCGACGACCGCCCGACAAGCCGCGGCAGGCGTTGAGTGCCACCGTATCCCGGCACCAGGCCGAGCTTTACCTCCGGCTGTCCCAGACGGGCTGTTTCGCTGGCGAGACGGATGGTGCAGGCCATCGCCAACTCGCATCCGCCACCAAGTGCGAAGCCGTTGATGCAGGCGATCACCGGCTTGCCGCAGGTCTCGATCAGCCGAAATACGCCTTGCCCTCGGCGCGCCTTGGCTTCGCCGGATATTGCATCGGTTGCTGCAAGCTCATTGATGTCGGCACCTGCTGCGAATGCCTTTTCCCCGGCACCGGTCAATAGGATCACGCGAACGGAAGAATCGCTGGCGAGGGCCGTAAAGACTGCTTCCAACTCGTCGAAGACCTTGGTGTTCAATGCATTCAGAACCTTGGGCCGGTTCAGGGTTACAGTCGCGATCTGCTCGTGGACCTCGCACAGCAGCGTCTCGTAGTTCACGGAGCTCTCCTTCGGGTTGCATCTCAGACGATACAATCGAACTTATGATTAAGGGAATTACGGTTGTCAGCGCCGTTTCTTCGGCAGATACGTTCGAGCGGCTTAACAGCCTGCTTGCCGCGCTGGGTTTTGAGCCGGGTAAAAGCTGGCAGGACAAGGACGGCAAGGGACACGGTTCCGAGCATCTCGCGCCTCTGGGGAACCTTGAGTTTGTCACTGGCAGATCGCCTTCGGTCCCGCCGCTGCTGATTGAGGTCACGCAGCTCGATCAGGTTCATGCCGCGGTAGAGAGGTGGATGTTGGCCTACTATCGCACCGAAGAGATTGAGCAGTTGCTCTCGGCGCCGGAGCTTACGAAGTGGAACAGCCGTCTGTTTACGGTCAGGATTGCGACCGGGGAAGCAGAGGCGCTGACGCTGGGCTTTTGGCAGTCAGAGAATCCGCTGCACAATAAGCCGCTTGCCATCGAAGGCGATCTGTCTGCCGCTGGAATGCGGTTTGCCATCGTGACTGCGCGCTGGAATGCGGTCATTACCGACCGGTTGTTGCAGGGATCGCTGGATGGGCTGTATCGAAGCGGTGCGGCTAAGGCCGATGTGGAGATCGTTCGTGTGCCGGGTGCGTGGGAGATTCCGTCGGCTGCGCGCACGCTGGCTGAGTCGAAGCGGTTCGATGCAATCATTACGCTGGGCTGCCTGTTGCGTGGCGAGACCGCACACTATGAGGCCATTTATACCGAGGTGGCGCGGGGCATCGGCCAGTCGCAGCAGGAGACGGGTGTTCCTCATGCCTTTGGTGTGCTGACCTGCGAGACGCTGGAGCAGGCGCTCGACCGGGCAGGCGTGAAGGCTGGAAATAAAGGGTTTGAGGCTGCGATTGCAGCGATTGAGATGGTGTCGATCCAGAAGAAGCTGGCGGTGAAGCGCTAATGGGAACTCGCCGTAAATCGCGTGAATTGACGATGCAGATGCTGTTTCAGGGCGATCTAGGCAAACAGAGCCCCGAGGAGGTGCGTAAGCTCTTCTGGCCCTCGCGGGACGATGTGGACGCGGAGACCCGTGGTTTTGCCGAAGATCTGTACCGCATCGCAACTTCGCGGCAGACTGAGATCGATGCCTTGATTGAAGCCCACGCGCAGAACTGGCGGATCGAGCGCATGCCGGTGGTGGATCGCAGCCTGCTTCGCACGGCTGTGGCTGAGATGCTGGGATTTCCTAATACACCGGCGGCGATCGTCATTAACGAGTCGCTGGAGGTAGGGCGGCGCTATGCTGCACCGGAGTCGATCCACTTTCTCAATGGCGTGCTCGATGCGATTGCACGCGACTTGATGAAGAAGCGACTGGCTTAGGTCTTATCCTTTCGGTAGGGAAAAGAGAGGCACCAGCTTAGGGTGCCTCTCTTTTTTTTATCGCTTCGGTTTTTTTGTGGACTTCTTTTTGGTCGGCTTTGGCTTAGAGGGCTTCTTGCCGGAGGTAGTGCCAGCGGCCAGAAGCGGGATGAGGGTGCTGGTGATGGGGGAGCCGAGACCGGTGCAGGCGTCCCAGCCGGGACCAGCGCTGAAGCTGCCATTATTGCCCGAGGTGATGTCGCGGAAGCCGGATTTGGCCTTGGCAGCGTAGATCTGAGGTTGAAGAAACCCTGCGGCTTTGCCGTTCTGTTGGTTAGCTACGGCGATGAGACCTGCCCACAGCGGAGCCACGGCGCTGGTGCCTCCAATGACCATTGTCTGGCCGTCGACGCGGACGGTGTACCCGGTGGCGGGGTCGGCGTCGCCGCAGACGTCGGGGACGCCTCGGCCTCCGGCGCTGTTGCTCGGCGCGGGCACATTGGAGTTGGCCTGCCAGGAGGGGAGAGGGAAGACGTTGCTGACGCCTCCGCCGGTGGCTCCCTCATTGCTGGCCTGCTCGTTCCAGACGACCTCGCTGGAAATGGTGCTTCCGCTGCCGGTGAGGGTGGTTCCTCCGCAGGCGAGCACGTGAGGGCTGGAGGAAGGGAAGTCGACGTTATTGCCAGTGCCGCCGTCGGAAGAGCCGTTGTCGCCTGCGGCTACGGTGATGGAGATGCCGAGGGCGGCGGCGGACTGGCAGGCGGAGTCAAGTGCGGTCATGGCCTGCTGTGTCCAGTTGGCCTCTGCCGAACCCCAGCTGATGGAGATGACGCTGGGCTTGTTGGTGGTGTCGTGGATGGCGGTGTCGAGGCCGTCGAGAAAACCCTGATCGGTGTTGGGGGCAAAATAGACGGCGATGTTGGCTCCGGGGGCTACGGCGGCGGCGACCTCGATGTCGAGCATCACTTCGCCATCAGCGCTGTCGGCGGTGGATGGGCTGTTCTTGGCTCCGTCGACGGAGACAGCCGTGACGTTGGGTGCGGGCTGGCCGAGAGTCTTGAAGTAGGCGGTCAGATCGGCGGCCCGGTAGCCTCCGCCTAGCTCGAGGATGCCGATGGTCTGGCCTGCGCCGCTGGCGTTGGCCGGGAACTGGTAGAGCTGGGCGACCTGGACGGGGGTGTAGGAGATGTCGGCCTGGGCCCGGACTTGGGGCGTGGCGAAGCCTCCACCCTGCCCGAGAGGGGTGCTGCTTCCATGGGCGATGCGAAAGTGGGGCTGGGCCTGGGGGCGGTTATCGAGGCCGAGAACGGCTTCGATCTTGCCGGAGAGCTCGGACGGAAGGGTGATGCTGCCTTCGCGGATGCGATAGGTTGCAGCCTCATTGGTCTTGTGCACAAGGGTGGTGCCGAAGGCTCTCTGCATGTTGGCGATAGTGCCGGTGAGTTTGAGGATGCAGCTGCCGGGGATGGGGGTACCGGCGACGGGGGTGAGTCCATACTCTTTGGCGAAGGCGCGGACGAGCTTGAGGGCGTTGGGGTCGGGGCCGTGGGACTGGCGAAACTGGACGCGGGTGAGGCGCTCTTTGCCCAGGCGATTTGCGGCTTTGAGCGGCGTCTTGCACTTCACCACGACCGAGACGGTAATTTGCCTGGCGGGAGGAACAGGTTTTTCGACGGCGGGTTGGATGAAGCTGGGCTTTTGGCTGCCGGGAAGGACGATGCGGCTCTGCGTCGTGAAGTTGGCTGCGGATTTTTTTATCGGCATGGAAGGAGGCTCCCGAGAGTGTGATGCTGCGGAGACCGTTACCGTATGTGGATTTTCCTTAAATGCTGTGAGGCGAGCCGCACGGATCTGCGCGGTGAGTGGAATACGGCTGCTAGTATGGCTCCTGCCGGGGAACGAACATCTACCGAAGCGGTGGCGGCAATTGATGAGATTGGGGTATAGGCCTTTGAGCAGCAACTGGAGCAGGCGGCATTTTCTTGAGGGAGCGGCAGGTTCGGCGGCATCTCTTGCACTGTGCGGAACGGGGGTGGGCACCCGTGCCCTGGCAGAAGGACTTCCTCGCTTGTCTCCTTTGCAGGGACGGTTTCTGACCCATGTTTCGGTTGTGCGCGTGAACCAGATTGAGGTAACTCCCACTCGCTCGATCGGTGAGGATGAGCATCTCGATAACAGCCCCGGCCATATCCGCTCGCGGCGAGAGGCCTTTGCTCGGGGATGCCCAAACGGGAAGATGACGTGGGCCATCAGTTGGCTGGCTTTAAAAGACGACCGGGATGAGTACAAGCAGGCGCGGAAGCTGTTGGCCTCGTACCACGACCGTTATGGTGACGAGATCACCTTTATTCCCGGCGGCTACTTTGCACCGATGTATGACACGCGCGACCACATCCGACAGACGATGCATGATGCTCTGGGGATCGTCTCCGACATGGTTGGCAGAGGCTATCGCCCGGAGTGTGTGGTGGCGGGCTTTATGGACGCCGAAAATCAGAGGCTGCTGTCTACTGAAGAGGGCATTCATGTGTGCCAGGGACAGATCTGGAGCCAACACGGCATCGATCACGGCGACGGCGATGGAGGCATCTGCTACCCCTATTATCCCAGCCGCGAACACTATCTAAAGCCCGCGCAGGGGCCCGCCGACTTTATCGACTGCGTCTGCCTCGATGGGTGGACCTGCGATTTCCTGACCGCGCGAAGAGATGGCTTTCAGGGAGGCTTCAATAGTCGGATGGGAGTAGGACCGATTGAGACAGTGGGCAATCTGGGCAAGGAAGTAGGCCGCAAAGAGATGATGGATACCACCGCCGTGCACTTCGATCGCGGCCACGCACTGAACGGCTTTGGTTGGGTAACGGGCATCTGGGAGGTATCGGTGGGCCACGACGAGGACCTGACCTACTGGCTGCAAAACATACACGACAGATGGCCGGATACGCAGGTCATCACCGAAGGCGCGTTTGGGTTGGAGTGGCGCAAGCATACGCCCAGCAATGCGTCGCTCAACTACCGGTTTGACGAGAAAGGGACCGGCGCGCCGGGTTCGGAGAAGAACCTCGAGATCGAGTGGTTCATGAACCGCGAGTTTCGGCTGGCGCTCTTGCACGACTGGACGAAGAACAGCCCCGCCATGGCGATCGACTTTACGCGGTATGACCTGAAGGCTGAAGAGCCGCAAGGGCTGCAACGGGAGTGGAGCCTGATGAATGTGCTCAACCAGAAAGGCATGCGGCCGCAGGATAAGCCGAAGCGACTGGGGCAACTGAGCGCCGAAGACCAGCGCATGATCTTTGAGCGGTATCCCGAGCTGAAAAGCCGAGCTTGATCAGGAGTTTATGGAGTGTCTTAATTTCTGGCGTTATGGCGAGGTTTAGGGGTACGCTCAACGCATGAAAGCTCTTGTTCACGCTTCTGTTCCCGTCGTCTATCTATGCCTCTCCGGTTTTCTCTATGGGCAGAGCAAACCTTCGGCATCGCTGCTGGTGCTCTCGAAGCAGGAGCACAGCTTGAGTGTCGTCGATCCTTCGAGCTTGCGTCTGCTCGCCAAGGTGCCGGTGGGCAATGATCCTCATGAGGTGATTGCGTCGGAGGATGGCAAGACAGCGTATGTCTCGAACTATGGCTTCGGCGCGTACAACACGCTCACCGTGGTCGATCTGGTAACGGATAAAAGAGTTAAGACGATAGACCTTGGTCCGCTGCGCGGGCCTCATGGACTTACGTTTGAAGAAGGCAAGACGTGGTTTACTGCCGAAGGCGCCAAGGCGATTGGCCGCTACGACCCCGCTACCGGTAAGGTCGATTGGATTCTTGGTACAGGGCAGAACCGCACCCACATGATTTATGTCTCGAAAGACGGGCAACGCATCGTTACGACCAACGTCAATTCGGGGACGGTAAGCATCATCGACCAGGAGCCGGTGCGGATGCCTGGGCCTCCGCCTGGAGTCCACGGACCTGGCGGAATGCCGCCACCACCGCCGGGTGGGCCTGGCGGCGCGGCTCGCACTGATTGGAACGAGACGGTGGTCCGTGTCGGCAATGGCTCCGAGGGCTTTGATGTCTCTCCCGATGGCAAGGAGATCTGGGTTGCCAATGCGCAGGACGGCACGCTCTCTGTCATTAATTTTCAGCAGAAGAAGGTCGTCGATACACTGGCCATCAACGTTCATGGAGCGAACCGGCTGAAGTTCACCCCTGACGGCAGGCGTGTACTGGTGTCGAGTGGGTCGGAGCTTGTCGTTCTGGATGCGAGTACACGCAAAGTGATCAAGCGCATTCCTATCGGTCACGGCTCAGGCGGTGTGCTGGTAGATCCCGATGGTACGCGAGCGTTTGCCGCGTGCGGCCCCGATAACTACGTTGCGATCATCGATCTGAAGACGCTTGCGGTGACGGGTCACATTGAGGCTGGCGGCGAGCCCGACGGTATGGCCTGGGCTGTCAGACGCTGACCTGCTTCTTGAAGAAGGATGCGTGCGGAGCCAGTCGTAGCGCGGCTGCGATAGACTGGGCTCGTGTTTTTTCGCGGTGATAGTTGCCGCCGAGCGAGCTGAAGGGGACGAAGAGAGTGGCAGAAAAGGTTGATGCGCATCACCATCTTTGGCGATATACGCCAAAGGAATATGGGTGGATCGATGACGAGATGACGGCGCTGCGCAGAGATTTTCTGCCGCAGGATTTAGTGCGCGAGATTGCGGCGGCGGGAATCGACAGCACGGTGGCGGTGCAGGCGCGGCAGACGATGGAGGAGACTCGCTGGCTGTTGCAGATGGCTGACGAGTGTGAGGCGATTCGCGGTGTGGTGGGATGGGCTCCGATTGCCGGGGAGGATTTTCCCGGGGTGATGGAGGAGTTCGAGTTCAGGCCGAAGCTGAAGGGGCTACGGCATGTGATTCAGGGAGAGAAGGACGAGAACTACATTCTGCGTGAGGACTTCAACTCCGGCATTCGTACGTTGCTGGGTAGCGGGCTGGTGTACGACATCCTGATCTACGAGCGGCAGCTTCCGCAGACGATTGACTTTGTGGACGAACACCCGGAGCAGGTGTTTGTGCTGGACCATATGGCCAAGCCGCTGATTCGCGAGGGGCTGCTGGAGCCCTGGGCAACACGGATGCGTGAGCTGGGCAAGCGAGAGAACGTTTGGTGCAAGGTGTCGGGTTTGGTGACGGAGGCGGACTGGAAGGCATGGACGCCGGAGTCGCTGCGGCCTTATCTGGATGTGGTGGTGGAAGCGTTTGGACCGCACCGGTTGATGGCCGGTTCGGACTGGCCAGTTTGTCTGGTGGGATGTGAGTACGGGCGCTGGTTCGAGGTGCTGCAGAGTTACTTCGCCGACTTTAGCGAGTCCGAACGGGAGGCCGTATTTGGCGCAACCGCGACGGCGGTGTATGGGTTGGAGTAGATTTTGTGAAAGACTATTTTCCTATTTGAAAATAGATTGATCGGAGTTTTTTGATGAAGGCGTTTCGGATGGAAGGGCCTGAGGCTGCGTCTGTGGCCGAGGTCCCGGAGGTTGCAGCACCGGTTGGTGAAGCTTTGCTGCGGGTGAAGATGGTGGGAATGTGCGGGACGGATCTGAACACGTTTCGCGGCCGTAACGCGATGGTGACGTTTCCGCGTATACCGGGACATGAAGTTGCGGCTGAGGTTGTTGAAGGCGGTGGTGCTTTTGCGGCGGGGACTCTGGTGACCATTTCGCCTTATACGAGCTGCGGAAAGTGCGCTTCGTGCAGGCGTGGAAGGGCGAACGCCTGTCAGTTCAACGAGACGATGGGTGTGCAGCGCGATGGAGCGATGACGGAGTACATCAGCGTTCCGGTAGAGAAGCTGTATGCGGCAAAGCTGTCGATTCAAGAGCTGTGCCTGGTTGAACCGTTGACGGTTGGATTTCATGCAGCGGCGCGTGGACGGGTGAATGCGGAGGACACAGTTGCAGTGTTTGGATGTGGTGGTGTCGGGTTGGGCGCGATTGCTTCGGCGGCGTTTCGTGGGGCGGAGACGATCGCGATCGATATGGACGACGCCAAGCTGGAGATTGCGCGCAAGGCCGGTGCGAAGCACCTGATCCACTCGAAGAACGAAGACTTGCACGAGCGGTTGAGCGCCATTACGGGTGGGCATGGGCCGGATGTGATGATCGAGGCGATTGGTCTGCCGCAGACCTTTCGTGCGGCGGTGGAAGAGGTCGCGTTCACTGGTCGCGTGGTCTACATCGGCTATGCGAAGGAGCCGGTGGCGTATGAGACGCGACTGTTCGTGCAGAAAGAACTCGATGTTATGGGTAGCAGGAATGCGCTGCCGGAGGACTTTCGCGAAGTGATCCGCATGCTCGAGGCTGGACGATTCCCAGTGGAGGATGCGGTGAGCGCAGTGGTTCCTCTCACTGAGGCAGGGCGGATGCTGGGAGAGTGGAGTGCGGCTCCCGCGAAGTTTACGAAGATTATGGTGGAGATTTAAAGCTTAGGAACAGAGTTCAGGATTGAGGGATTGAGATGCAGATTTCTACGCCGGTTGGCGGAAGTACGAAGGTTGATGATGGCACGAAGCACCCCATGTTTCCTGTGGGGCACCTGCTGCCGTTTATTTTTGTGACGGTACTGTTTTTTCTGTGGGGGATGTCGAATAACCTGACCGACATTCTGGTGCAGCAGTTCAGAAAGTCGTTCGAGCTGTCGCAGTTCAGCGCACAACTAGTGCAGACTGCGAACTTCTTCGGCTACTTCTGCATGGCGATTCCCGCCGCGCTGCTGATGCGCAAGTGGGGCTATAAGGCCGGAATGGTGACCGGGTTGGTCATCTTCGGGGCGGGAATGGTGCTGTTCTGGCCTGCGGCGGTGAGCGGGCAATACTCGCTGTTTTTGATCGCGCTGTTTACGGTGGGCAGCGGTGCCTCGGTGCTTGAGACGGCGGCGAACCCATTCATCGCGCAGTTTGGCGACCCGCACACTTCGGAGCAGCGGCTGAACTTCTCGCAGGCGTTCAACCCTCCGGGGACGATTACGGGAGTGCTGATCGGGACTTACTTTATCTTCTCGGGCGTAGAGCCGAACGCCGTGCAGATTGCAGCGATGAAGCTGGCAGGCACGTATCATGCCTATCTTCATAGCGAGATCATGCGCGTGGTGCCCACGTATCTGACGTTTGGTGTGGTGGTGCTGCTGTGCGCTCTGATTCTTTCGCGTACGAAGTTTCCGGTGATGACGTCGGAGCATGAGGGAGAAGGCGAGAACCACGGCAGCTTTGGAGAACTGCTGCGAGTTCCAGCGATCTGGATTGCTGTGGCAGCGAACTTCTGCAACGTAGGCGCGCAGATCTCTTCGTGGAGCAGCTTGATTCCTTATATGAAGCAGTACACCATAGTGAGCGAGAGGACTGCTGCACTGTATCTGCTGGCGACGTTGATTGCGATGGCGGCGGGCCGTTTTGTTTCGACTCCACTGATGCGCTTTGTGCGGCCTAGCCGAATGCTCGCGCTTTATGGTGTTGTCAACGCTCTGCTGATGCTGGTGGCAGTCAATCGCCCGGGGCTAATGGGGGCGTGGGCAGTTGTAGCCAGCGGATTCTTCATCTCGATCATGTATCCCACGATCTTCGCCCTGGGGTTGAAGGGGCTGGGACGAAACACCAAGATCGGCGGCTCATTGCTGGTGATGGCAATCGTCGGCGGAGCGATCTTTCCGCCGGTGGCTGGGCTGATTGCCCGGCAGACGGGAAGTGTGGCGCTCGGATATCTGGTGCCGATGGCGGGATTCTGTGGGGTGGCTCTCTACGGCTTCTACCAGTCGACGCAGCGAAGCTTGCTGTCGGGACCGGCATACTGAGAACATTGAACTAAATGGGGCGCGGCTGAGGCTGCGCCCTTTTTATAGACAACTAAGAGCGTGGCTTAGAAGTGGCGCAGCGGCTCGGATGACGTGGGGGACTCCGGAGTGGCTGCTGTAGCGTCGGTGCGCTCTACATTTTTTTCGAGAGAACGACTGACCATCTCGCGAGAGCCCAGACCGACAGCAAGGGCGAGCGTAAGCACGATGCCGCCGAAGAGGATGCCGAAGGCGAGCTCGACGATGGCTCCGCCGATCTCCAGGTGGTCGAGCACCATGGCTGCGGTGAGCACAAGAACCAGCCATTTGATACCAAGCGAGAGAAAGCGTGCGTACTGGAGGCGGGCATTGACTGCGCCGATGAGAACCGAACGCTCCAGAAACCGCGCAATAAGATTGCCGATGATGAGAAGGACGATAGCGCCGACGGAGTGGGTGAGGTAGGGAAGCAGGAAGGTCGAGATCTGCGATCCGTTGGAGGAGGCGTCGAAGGCTGAGATGCCGATGATGAAGCCCAGGACCACGCAGGCCCAGAAGACGATGCGTGCGACAAGCAGCGTGGGACTGCCGGAGGGAGACCAGTCGGAGAGCGCATCCGTGGAGTTGCGTGCGAGCCGCTCATCGAACTTGGCGGAGATAAGGATGCGGCGCAGAATTGCAGCCAGAACCGCACCAACCAGGGCAAGCACGATGACCGCGACGAGCAGGGCGAGCAGGCCGGGGAGGAAGCTCGCGAGTTTGAAGAGCACTCGGTGGGCGGACTGGCTTAGTGCGCTATGAACTTGTTGCCACATGGGGTCTTCTCCTTTGATGCCAGCTATCAGCATTGAGACATTCACTTCTAGCTGCTTGCTTATTTCTTTTGCCGGGGCGTCCTCATGGATTAAAACGGTCGGGCCAGCGCCAGCGGGATACGAGATAAGGTTTGTCGGCCTCGAAGGCGGCGGCGAGATCCTGAATATGCTTTTCGGGCGGCGTGCCATTGCCGGTGAGGACAAGATGGGAGGCGACCCAGGCAAGATAAAGCGGTGTTAGCGCACCGAGCAGGTGGCCACGGTTGATGGTGCGCAGGCGGTAAGCCAGGGCGAAGTCGTAGATGATGCGCGCCCACAGGCTGTCGGGCATGTTGAAGCTGGCCGCCGGTGTGACGGAGAGGCGCTTAAGTCCGAGCAGTGAGTTTGGCGGCAGGACGAGCGACCAGATCTCGTGCAGGTTAGCGTAAGCGAGATGGAAGGCATCGAGCATTGGCGCGATGTCTGGGGCTTCCGCAGGAGTGGTAGACGGGGCAAAGGGCCGTACGGGCTGCGCACCTCGCGCACGTTGCCAGAAGGCGGCTTTGGTGTCGATTTCGTTGAAGAGCGAGCCGCCGATCTGTGCAAGTAGTGTATTGAGATCTGCTGTCGCCGGTTGCGGAAGCGTGCGGAGGCCGATGTCGATTTCGGCGATGGTGTAGTTTGAGGTGGCAGCCTCCACCGAGGCCCACAGCAGAGCCTCATTCTGATTGGTGGATGTAAATCTTTGTGCAACTGCGGCGAGCCGCTCTGCCATACGCAGAGAGAGAGCTAGATCGATAGCGAGAGGAAAGCGAGGTCGAATGCAGAAGAGCGCACGAGTAACCGGATAGAGAATGGCGGAGTTGACGAGACCTTCGCGAGGGCCAAGGTTGTAGTGCGCCATGGCGAGGTCGGTGTTCGACCCTGTGACCGATGCAGCGAGAGCACGGATAGCCTCAGGGGCGAGCGATTGGCATTCGGCGCCGAGCAGAAGACAGGCGCCGGCCTGGGCTTGTTCAGCACCTTTGAAGGCGTTGAGATAGTCGGCTGCGGTAAGCACCCAGTTGGTAGTCGAGGTTGCCGCCGGAGTATAGGGTACAAGTTGAATATTGGCCGGCGGCGCAGGGAGTGTGCCGTTCGACGCAGCTACGGCAGTGGCGACAAGGACGGTCTGATTGGGAAAGGCGGCGGCAAGGTTCGCCAGCATCGCCTCGAACGATCCGTTGGGCAACGGAGGAAGGCTGACGAGGAGGTTGCCTGTGGTGATGGCGGCTGTCTGCTGTGTTGCGGCGTCGATATGAGTTGGGGTGGAGGCCATCGTAGGTTTCTATTGAATATTTCCCGGATACTTTCTTAGATATGTTTCAAATGCTTCAGCGGACGGACATCTCTCAGGTCCCGTAGATACGACAGTCAGCTTACGGCAAGTTGCCCTCGCGTGGAAGAGTGAGGATGCCGGTAAGCGGGATGCGAACCCACGCCGGGCGATTGTTGAGTTCGTAGAGTAGCTCATAGAGCGCTTTTTCAAGAAGATATGCGTTGAGCAGAATGTGCGCCTGCGGAGGCTTGGGGATGAGGTTTGGATTGACGTTGATGGTTTGGCGATAAGCGTGGAGAAATTCAGTAGCCACAGCGTTCTGCCAGAGTCGCGCCCATGCTTCGAGGTTGCGGGCGTCAGCTTCATTGTTGGGCGGCCGACGCTGAGTGAAGGCGCTAAGTCCGGCGTAGGCGGCGTAGCTGAAAGAGCGAAGCATCCCGGCAACGTCCTTGAGTGGTGACTGCTTGGCGCGGCGTTCGACGAGCGGGCGCGCGGGCTCGCCTTCGAAGTCGAGGATGACATAGTCGCCATGCGAGCGGAGGACCTGGCCAAGGTGATAGTCGCCGTGAATGCGAATGCGCTGGCCGGAGGCTCCGGGAGCCGACGAGGTGATGATGTTGGCACGAGCAAAGAGATCGATGCGGCGACTGAGGAGGAGGGCGGCGCTGTCGACAGTGGCATCGTCGGTGAGATGCGACATGCCACGTTTGAGGGCGTCAAGCGTCCGCACGATCTGCGCATCGATGCGGGTGGCGTCGGCTTCGAGGTCAGAGGGCGAGAATGGCTCGGGGGAGAATGCGGCGTCTTCGGTTGGGGTGGCGAGAGCAAGGTGCATCTCGGCGGTGCGGCGGCCGAGCAGAGCGGCGGCATCGAGATAGAGGCCGGCGTGTTCGTGAGCGATCTTGTGGGATGCACTCTCTGCTTCTTTCTCAAGTGGATCGAGAAAGGAGGGTTGTTTGCCGGTATCGTGTGGCGTGGGGTTGGTGGCAGCGCTTTCGTAGTAGCGTGAGAGCTCGTCGAGAGTCCACTGCCAGCCGTCGCCCTCATTTTCGACGAGACCTTGCAGCATCGCGACGGTGATGGGTTCGGAGTTCTCTGCGGTGAGGCGAATGTCGCCGAGGAAAGGCGCGATGCGGGGGAAGTGTGCAGTCTCAGTGAGGAAGCGGCCGATCTCGGTATCTGGATTTTCACCCGGCTGCAGACGACGGAAGAGCTTCATGATGAGCTTGGCGTCATAGAGAATGGAGGTGTTCGACTGCTCGGCTGAGCCGGTACGCGCCGGAAGAGGACCAGTGCCGCGAGTCGCTGCAAAGGCAGAGCTGCTGTGGCCTTGAATGGAGCCGTGTTGCGCAGGCATCTCGCTGTTGGCTTCGATGAGTTTGAGCAGAGATTGGCGCAGGTCTTCGCGAGCTACGGCGTCGTGCAGGATAGCGGGACCGGTGGGGGTGGTCAGCGTGGCGATGATGCTGCCGGGGGTCGAGCTACGAATATTCTCGACATCTTCTCCGGTGGAAATAGTAAGCGGAAGTTGATAGATGTCCTTGGCTTCGCCTTCTGCCTGATTTTCGTATGTGATCTCAAGGAAGACGAGGGCTGCGTTGATGTTCGGTAGCTGAACCCAATCGAGAACGCAAACGGTCTTGATCGTACGCGACTTGGCTCCGAACCAGCGTTGATGCGGCAAGTAGGTGGGCAGAATTTGCTGAAGTAGTTCGAGCCCGCTACCCGTGAGCAGGCCATCGAGTGTAGGACTGAGAAGCTCGAGCGTGCGCTCGCCTTCCTGAATGGCGATGGGTTCAGGAGCTTCGGCTGCTGGTTGCAGCTCGAGCCAGAGAAAAGAGTAGGGTGAGAGCGTGAGCGCGTATGGCTGTGCCGTGATGACAGGAAAAGGCACGTAGCCCAGCATCTCCACTGGAACCATATTGGCGAACTGCGAAAGATCGAGCGAGATTGGCTGAGCGAAGCGCGAGAGATTCGCAACGCAAAGGACGATCTCGGGAGGCGTGCCATCGTTGCGGTCATAACAGCGGATGTAGGCGAGGACCTTGCGGTTTTCCGGGTTGAGGAACTCAAGCGAGCCGCGTCCGAAGACCTGGAAGAGCTTACGCAACGCGATCATGTTGCGCGTCCAGTGCAGCAGAGATGACTGGTCGCTGAGCTGGGCTTCGACATTGATGGCCTGATAGCCCCATATGGGGTCCATGATGACAGGTGCGTAGAGTCGCGCTGGGACGGCGCGAGAGAAGCCTGCGTTGCGGTCGGAGGTCCACTGCATGGGCGTGCGGACGCCATTGCGATCGCCGAGGTAGATGTTATCGCCCATGCCGATTTCGTCGCCGTAATAGAGAATTGGTGTGCCCGGAAAGCTGAAGAGCAGCGAGTTCAGTAGCTCAATGCGGTGGCGGTTGTTGTCGAGCAGAGGAGCGAGACGGCGGCGAATGCCTACGTTGATGCGCATACGCGGATCTGCGGAGTAGGCGAGATACATATAGTCGCGCTCGTCGTTGGTGACCATCTCGAGCGTCAGCTCATCATGATTGCGAAGGAAGAGGCCCCACTGGCAGTTATCAGGAATGGCCGGGGTTTGCGCCATGATGTCGGTGATGGGAAGGCGGTCTTCCTGGCGCAGCGCCATGTAGATGCGCGGCATCAGGGGAAAGTGGAAGGCCATGTGGCATTCGTCGCCTTCGCCGAAGTATGGACGAACATCGTCGGGCCACATGTTGGCTTCAGCAAGGATGGCGCGGTTTCCATATTCAGCGTCGATGACAGCGCGAATTTCTTTGATCTTGACGTGGGTTTCAGGAACATTCTCGCAACTGGTGCCGTCTCGTTCGACGAGATAGGGAATGGCGTCGAGGCGAAGAGCGTCTACTCCGAGATCGAGCCAGAAGCGCATGGCTTTAAGGACTTCTTCCATGACACGCGGATTGTCGAAGTTGAGGTCGGGTTGATGCGAGAAGAAGCGGTGCCAGTAATACTGTTGTGCGACCTCATCCCAGGTCCAGTTCGATTTTTCGGTGTCGGTGAAGATGATGCGGACACCCTCAAAGAGCCTGTCGGTGTCGGACCAGACATACATGTTGCGTTCGGGTGAATCTTTGGGGGCAAGCCGTGCGGCCTGAAACCACGGATGCTGGTCGGAGGTGTGATTGATGACCAACTCAATCATCACCTGCATGCCGCGCTGGTGGGCGGCATCGAGAAACTGCTTGAAATCATCGATGGTGCCGTAGCTGGGATTGACATCGATGTAATTGGCGATGTCGTAGCCATCGTCGCGCAGAGGTGATGGGAAGAAAGGCAGCAGCCAGATGCAGGTAACACCGAGGTCTTGCAGATAATCAAGACGTGAGAGGAGTCCACCGAAATCGCCGATACCATCATTGTTGGAGTCGGCGAAGGCGCGGACATGCAACTCATAGATGACCGCGTCTTTGTACCAGAGAGGATCGGTGGCGCTGCCGGATTTCTTCACTCAGTTGTCTCCGCCTGTGCAGGTGCTGAGGTGAGTTTAGTACCGTTTCCGTTGTTCGGGTCACGTGTGATGCGGAAGACGTGTGCGGGCATCACATCGGGACGCAGAGCGACATAGTTACTGCGGCCATGCCACTGATAGTGGGTTCCGGTCAAAAGATCTTCTACATCAAAGGCCTGACCGTGGCCGATGGCGAGGTGCTTAAGATCGAGGTCGATCCAGCCAGCCTGCTCCTGTACAGGATCGAGGTTGATTGCGACCAGAATGAGATTGTCCTCCGTTATCTTGCTATAGCAGAGGATGTGCGGGTTATCGACTGGATGGAAGTGGAGGGAGCTATCGCTTTGCAGCGCCCGATTCTCTCGTCGAATTTGGTTAAGGCGCGTGATGAGGGGGGCAAGAGAGTGTTGAGCGTTGCGGTCCCATCGGCGAATCTCATACTTTTCGCTGTTGAGATATTCTTCACTGCCGGGTTTCGCGGGAAGGTTTTCACCCAGCTCGAAGGCGGGACCGTAGATGCCGTAGTTTGCGCCAAGCGTGGCAGCGAGGATGACACGCTGCATGAAGGCGGGCCGTCCGCCGGTTTGAAGCGTTTCGTGAAGGATATCGGGCGTATTGGGCCATAGATTGGGGCGGAAGAAATCGCTGATGGGCGGTCTGGTAATTTCTTCGAAATACTGCTGCAACTCGGAGCCGGTATTACGCCAAGTGAAGTAGGTATAGGACTGGGTGAATCCTGCTTTGGCAAGCGAGTACATGACGTGTGGGCGGGTGAAGGCTTCGGCGAGGAAGATGACCCCGGGATGCTTTTTATGAATCTCGCTGATGCACCACTCCCAGAACGGCAGCGCTTTGGTATGAGGGTTGTCGACGCGAAAGATATGCACATCGTGCTGAATCCAGTAATCGAAGACATTATGCAAAGCCTGCCAGAGCGAACGCCAACTGGAGGACTCAAAGTTAAGCGGATAGATGTCCTGATATTTCTTTGGCGGATTTTCTGCATACTGAATGGACCCATCGGGTCGCTTGATAAACCAGTCAGGATGCTCCGTGACCCAGGGATGATCGGGAGAGCATTGAAAGGCAATATCGAGCGCGAGTTCCATACCATGTGTGCGAGCGGCAGTGACCAAGTGCTCGAAATCGGCTAGCGTGCCAAGCTGCTGATGGATCGCTGTGTGGCCCCCATCTTTTGCGCCGATGGCCCACGGGCTGCCCGGGTCGCCTTTAGATGCGACAACGTTGTTATTGGGGCCTTTACGGAATGCTTCGCCGATGGGATGAATCGGTGGAAGATAGAGAACGTCGAACCCCATTGCCGCGATGTCGGGTAGAAGCGCTTCGACATCTGCGAAGGTGCCGTGCCGGGAGGGATCGGTGGAGGAGGAGCGAGGAAACATCTCGTACCAAGCGGAAAAACGCGCACGTTCACGATCGACCCAGAGCGAGAGCTTCTGTTCGTAGCGTGTGGCAAGGGTAAGGTCGGGATATCGATTGACGATGTCGATCAACTTGTCGTCGATGGGATTGGTAGCCAGATCAGCTTTGTTGGCACTCTGTTGAAGAGTAGTCAGAGCCCGGCCAATGAGTTTGGCATCCGTACTCTTGGCGCGAGTTGCAGCCTCTTCAAGCAGAATAGCCCCGGTGCGGAGCGCAAGAGGAATATTTTGTGCTGCTGAGACAGCATCTGCGTTTGGATCGTGTTGAGCGGCGAGGCGCTTTTGAAGGTCTGCAAACCATGTGCCGAAGTGGTCGATCCATGCCTCGATGCTATAGCTCCAGGCCCCGAGCTTGTCTACAGTAAACGTCGCCGACCAGAGATCGTTGGTCAGTGGTCTGAGCGGAACAGATCGCCATGCCCTGTCCTTCTCGTGACGAAAGAGCAGCCGTCCGGCAATATGGTCGTGCCCGTCAGCGAAGACCGCTGCGGTCACAGTGACGCTATCGCCCAGCGTTCGCTTGGCGGAATAACGGCCGCAGCCGACTTCTGGTTGAACATCTTCAATAATGACGCGCTTGCGACCCTCAACAGGTTTCATTCAACTCAATTCCAAAGTGTGTAGATGTTAATGATTCGTTTCGACAAATGATTGGCTCTATGCATCCTACCGTTTATGAGCGAACCGCTGACTAGAGAGATGCGATTGGCTCATGTGCGGTTGCTGATGATGAAGCGCTGCCGTCAAAGAGGAAGAGACTAATGGCACGACGGAAGAAAAAAGAGGAGTTACGCTTGCATGGCGCAAGAATTGAAGACTACTGCCTGATTGGAGATTGCGAAACGGCAGCACTAGTCTCACGCGAAGGCTCGATTGACTGGCTGTGCTGGCCGACGTTTTCATCGGGAGCATGTTTTGCAGCGCTGCTGGGGACGAGTGACCATGGCTTCTGGAAGATAGCCCCGGCTGGCAAGATAAAGACGATTCGGCGGCAGTATCGGGAGCATACGCTGATTGTTGAGACAACCTTTGAGACATCAAAAGGCGAGGTATGTGTCATCGACTTCATGCCACCGCGTGACGAGCACTCCAGCCTGGTTCGAATCGTACGCGGTGTACGCGGTAAAGTTGCGATGCGAATGGATCTTGCGATCCGTTTTGACTATGGTCGTACGACTCCCTGGGTGACAAGTGTTAAGGGAGAATTACGAGCTGTGGCTGGACCCAATATGGTCGTGTTGCAGACCAAGGCTCCCCTGCACGGCAAAGGGATGACGACGGTTAGTGAATTTACGGTGAAAGCGCATGAGTCTGTGACGTTCACGCTGACGAATCTCTCCTCCCTTGCGGAGGTTCCGCCCGAGATGCCGCCGGCCAGGGCATTAGCAGAGACGCAGAGACTATGGACCGAGTGGGCGCACCGCAATCAGTACAAGGGTCCATACAAAGAGGTCATTGAGCGATCGTTGATTACGCTGAAGGCATTGAGCTATCGGCCTTCCGGCGGAATCGTCGCTGCAGTTACCACTTCGCTGCCGGAAAAGATCGGCGGCGTGCGCAACTGGGATTATCGCTATTGCTGGCTGCGTGACACGTCGTTTACGCTCCTCATCCTTATGCTGGCCGGATATGAAGAGGAAGCAGTCGCCTGGAGAAGATGGCTGTTGCGCGCTATTGCGGGCGCCCCCGATCAGGTACAGACTATCTATGGAATATGGGGCGAACGGCAGATTTTAGAGTGGGAGGCGGAGTGGCTGCCCGGCTATCGAAACTCGCGGCCCGTACGCATCGGCAATGCCGCAGTCAATCAATTTCAACTGGATGTGTTCGGAGAGGTTGCGGCTGCACTGGCGAGAACTCCAGAACCTGAAGAGAGCATTCGACTGCCTGCAACAGCGCTGCAGGCTTCGCTGGTCGATCATCTATGTGATGTATGGCGACAGCCCGACGAGGGAATCTGGGAGACGCGCGACGGCAGAAAGCACTTCACTCATTCGAAGGTAATGGCGTGGGTGGCATTGGATCGCGCGATCAAGCATCACGAAAAATTCGATGGCGGTGGAGACATTAAGCGATGGAGAAAAGTTCGCAACGAAATTCATAAAGAGGTCTGCGCCAAGGGCTTCAATAAAAAGATGAACAGCTTCGTGCAGTCTTACGGATCGAAGGAGCTGGATGCATCGTGTCTGCGGATCGCGATGGTCGGATTTCTTCCGCCTGATGATCCGCGCATCCGTGGAACAGTGGAGGCAATCGAAAAGCACCTGATGAAAGGCGGCTTTGTGCAGCGGTATAACACAAGGACGAGCGATGATGGGTTGCCCGGAGGGGAAGGAGTCTTTTTGGCGTGCAGCTTTTGGATGGTGACCAATCTTTGGCTCATCGGACGCAAAGAAGATGCGATTGTGCTCTATGAGCGACTGCTGAATCTATGCAACGATGTCGGCCTATTGTCGGAAGAGTACGATCCTGTCGGCAAACAGTTGGTAGGAAATTTTCCGCAAGCTCTTACGCATATCGCACTTGTTCATGCAGCCTATGCGATCTCGGGAATGTGGCATCCTCAAGGCAGCAAGTAGAACCTGTGTTTGCAGACAGTTGGTACAACCAAATTGATCTTGAGAGCCTCTAAAAAGAGACTGCCAAAGCTGGCCATAACTGTCTCTGTTGAGGGTAATGTTTGCGTATTCCCGGCTCTACCTATCGTTTGCAACTGCACCAGGGTTTTACGTTTGATGATGCTGCAGGTATTGTGGAGTACCTTCGTGAGCTCGGGATAACGCATGTGTACTGTTCACCTTATCTGCAGGCAGCGCCCGGAAGTACGCACGGTTACGATGTCGTCGATCATCAAAAGGTAAACGAAGAGTTGGGTGGAGCAGAGGGCCATAATCGCTTCTGCACCAGGCTGAGAGAGGTGGGACTCGGACAGGTACTCGATGTTGTACCCAACCATATGGCGTTGGGCAAAGAGAATCACTATTGGTGGGATGTGCTCGAGAACGGAACCTCCAGCCGTTACACCTCGTTCTTCGATATCGACTGGCAGCCTCAGGAAGAGCGTTTGCGCGACAAGGTGTTGGTCCCGGTGCTTGCTGATCAATATGGAAGAGTTTTGCAGACGGGCGGCATCAAGGTCTTGCGGCGCGGAGGCAGGTTCCTGGTGGAGTGTGCGGGACAGACGTTTCCGGTTTCACCAACTTCTCTGCCTGTGATCCTTGCACGCGCTGCCGAGTATGCAAAGTCCGACACGCTGAATTTTCTAGCAGCGTCGTTTGGACGTCTCCCTATGCCTGAATATGTCGATCGAAGGACAACGATTACGCGCCATCGCGACAAAGTCGTGCTATTCACATTGCTCGATCGCCTATGCGCGGAAGAGCCGGGGGTGTGCAATGCGATTGATCGCTCCGTTGCGGAGTTGAATGGGAATTTGGACGCATTGGACGACTTTCTCAATCAACAGAATTACCGGCTCTCTTATTGGAAAACGGCGGACCAACAACTTGGATATCGGCGTTTTTTCGATGTGAACTCGCTGATCGGATTGCGTGTGGAACGCGAGCACGTGTTTGAAGAAGTTCATGCGCTTGTTCTGGATTGGTTGCAGCGCGGCATTCTGGATGGCGTGCGGGTCGATCATCCAGATGGCCTGCGTGACCCGCTGGAGTATCTGCAGCGCCTGCGCGAGCGTGCTCCCGATGCATGGATCGTTGGCGAGAAGATTCTTGAGCGTGGAGAGTTTCTGCGCGAGAGCTGGCCTATCGAAGGTACGACCGGCTATGACTTCTTGAATGCCGCTGCCGGAGTGCTGGTATCGTCGCAGGGAATGGAGGAGTTGAGCAAGGTCTATCAGAATTTTTTGGGGAGCGATTTCTCTGAAGAACTTACGAATTTTTCAGTCCTGGCGCACAACAAAAAAGTCAGTGTCACCCAGGAGGGCCTGGGGAGCGATGTCAATCGCTTGACCAGTATGTTCGTTGAAATATGCGAGGCCAATCGCAATCAGCGTGATTACACGAGGGCCGAGATACGGCGGGCCATCCGTGAGATTGCTGCCTGTTTTGCAATCTATCGTACCTATGTGGTCCCGGCACGGGATGAGATTACGGATGAAGACAGGGCGTATATCTCGCATGCCGCAGAGTATGCCAAGCAGGAGCGGCAGGATATCGATGGCGGTCTTTTCGACTTTCTTCGCGATGTGCTGACGATGAGGGTGACCGGCAAGCAGGAGAGCGAATTCTTGCTGCGGTTTCAACAGTTCACCGGCCCGGTGATGGCGAAGGGCGTGGAAGATACGGCTTTGTATTGCTACAACCGTCTCTCCGCGATGAATGAGGTTGGTGGTGATCCAGGCAGCAACGGATTGAGCGTTGCGGAATTTCATGCCTATTGCGCAAAGATGCAGGCGACGCATCCGTTGACCATGACGACTCTCTCTACCCATGACACAAAGCGCGCGGAAGATGTGAGGGCGAGAATCGAGGTGCTGTCGGAGATGCCGTCGAGGTTCAGTGCGGCGATTCACCGCTGGGCGCGGATGAATAACGGGTTTCGCACCGCAAGAGCAGGCTCAGGCGCAATGCCTGATCGCAATACGGAATACCTGTACTACCAGACATTGATCGGAGCATGGCCGCTGTCGGTCGAGCGTGCGCAGGCCTATATGTTGAAAGCGGTGCGTGAGGCGAAGCAGCAGACGACATGGACCGCGAACAATAAAGAGTTCGAAGATGCACTGGCCAGATTCATCTCCGGTACATTAGCGCATACGCCGTTCCTGAAAGACTTGGAGCAGTTTGTCGATAAGGTAAAAGATGCAGGTCGCGTGAATTCTCTGGCACAGACATTGATGAAATATACGGCGCCGGGAGTGCCGGATACCTATCAGGGGACTGAGATCTGGGACCTTAGCCTGGTCGATCCGGACAACAGGCGCCCCGTGGATTACCAGGAACGTATTCGATTGATGAAGGCGTTGAAAAAGCTGCACGGCGACAATATTGCGGCGCAGGTGATGGCGCGCTCCGATGAAGGCTTGCCAAAGATGTGGGTCGTTCATCATGCGCTGCAATTGCGACGCGAAAGGCCGGAGTGGTTCGGTGCAGATGCAGCCTACACGCCATTGCCTGTGGATGGGCCGAAGAGCGAGCACGCCATCGCCTATCTCCGCGGCGATTCGCTTGCCGTAGTAGTGCCGAGGTTGACGGTGAAGCTGGGTGGAGTGTGGAGAGAGGCAAGCATCGTGCTTCCTCGGGGCAAGTGGCTCAATCTGCTGACTAAGACGGAACTGAATGGGGGCAGAGTTGCGGTTAGGAGCTTGCTGAACAGTTTTCCGGTTGCGCTGCTTGTACGCAAGGACGACAACAAGGAGCAGGGCAATGCATAAATTTACCGTTTGGGCACCAGATGCAAAGAAGGTGTCGGTAAAGATCGGCGATGTTCTGCATCCTATGAGCGGACCGAACGATGCAGGGTGGTGGAGTGCATCGGTAGACGCAGCCAATGATGGCACGGACTACGCTTTTGTGCAGAACGACGACGCGACTCCTTACCCCGATCCGCGTGGCCTGTGGCAGCCTCATGGAGTTCATGGGCCGTCGCGTGTCTACAATCATGCTGCCTTTGTATGGAACGATAGCCGCTGGCAGGGGCCGCCGCTCTCGGGTGCTGTCATCTACGAGATGCATGTGGGCACGTTCACCGCTGCGGGCACTTTTGACGCTGCGATCGAGCGGCTCAACTATCTTTTTGAGTTAGGCATTACGCACATCGAGCTGATGCCGGTTGTTGAGTTTCCAGGCAGGTTTGGTTGGGGCTACGATGGCGTCGCTTTATTTGCGGTGAATGCTCAATACGGTGGCCCAGATGGGCTGAAGAGGTTTGTCGATGCGTGTCACTCGCGAGGCCTTGCAGTGCTGATGGATGTTGTCTACAACCACTTTGGGCCTGTGGGGAACTATACGACGAAGTTTGGGCCTTATCTGACGCACCGTCACAATACGCCGTGGGGCGATGCCGTCAACTTTGAAGAGGCGGGCGCGGATGAGGTGCGGCGTTTCTTCTGTGACAACGCGCTGATGTGGATGCGTGACTATCACGTAGACGGGTTGCGGCTGGATGCGGTGCATGAGTTCATGGACCGTTCGGCGATCCATTTTATGGAGCAGCTTTCGGCCGAGGTCGAGATACTATCTTCAACGCTTGAGCGGCAGCTGGTGCTGATTGCAGAGAGCGACCTGAACAATCCCAAGGTGGTAACGCCGCGTGAAGCTGGCGGCTATGGCATGGATGCGCAATGGAGCGATGACTTTCACCACGCGCTGTTCACCATCCTTAATGTTGAAGTAGAGGGCAAAGGCTATTACGTCGACTTTGGATCATTTGAACGACTGGCGAAGGCCCTCACTTCGGTGTTTGTCTACGACGGCATCTACTCCCGCTATCGGCGGCATACGCACGGCCGCCCTGTGCATGGCTTGTCAGCACATCACTTCATCGGATTCATTCAAAATCATGATCAGGTAGGAAATCGCGCAAAGGGAGATCGCCTGGAGCACATCGTAGGAATAGCGCGTGCGAAGGTTGCCATTGGTATTGTTCTGATGTCACCCTTCATTCCCTTGATCTTTCAAGGAGAGGAGTTTGTCTCCTCCTCTCCGTTCCAGTACTTTGCGGACCATGATGAGCCGGCGATGGCTACTGCGGTGCGAGAGGGAAGGAAGCGGGAGTTCGCTGCCTTCGGATGGAACGCTGATGAGATTCCCAATCCGGATGAGCCGGCGACCTTCGAGCGGTCGAAACTGAATTGGGATGAGGTTCATCAAGGTAAACATGGAGAGATGCTGGAATGGTTTCGGCAACTCATCCGTCTGCGGCATCAGACCCCTTGCTTGAACGATGGAGATCTGAATCACCTTAAGGTCAGGTTTGACGAAGAGAAGCGATGGCTGACGATGGACCGCGGCCAGATACGCGTCCTCTGCAACCTCGGCGAGGAACCTGTGGAACTCGAGAGCCGCAGTGGATATTCTCTGTCGCTGGTCTCTCGAGACGATATTGGAATCGCCAATGACAAGGTATTGCTGCCGCCCGACAGCATTGCGATTCTCTCCGGCAAAACAATCTAGAGACGGTAGACGAAAAGCTTTACCGAAATGCTTTTGCATTTAGTTAAAGGCTTGATTAAGCTTGCCTTAAGCCTTGGACGATATCTTCGTCTTGGCATCGCTTGTTCCCGGCGTGAAATCGCCTTTAATTTAGGAAACTTTTGAGTTACTGGTTCGTCTTCCTTTAGAGACAACAACTTCCCTTGGGCTGGCACAAGCCATCCGCATATTTTGCAATAGCAAGACACATTTATAAGGACGACCACTATGGTTATCAGGCTTGGAATCTTCCGGGCATCAATCTTTGGCGCGAGTCTGCTGCTTCCCGCAGTTGGGTTTATTCCCTGTTGTACGGTTGCTCAGGCGCAGGTTGCTGCCGGGCCGAAGATTGGTACGGTGACGACCATCTCCGGCTCCACGCTGACACTGATGACCGACAGCAAGCAACAGATCACCGTTACAGTTGCGGATGGCGCTCGTGTTCTTCAACTCGCGCCCGGCAGCAAGGATCTGAAGTCTGCACAGACCATTACCCTGGGCGACGTTTCCAAGGGCGACCGCATTTTGGTCTCGGGCCAGCCCGGCAGTGATGGCATTTCCTTCACGGCCTCGCGCGTCATCTTGATGAAGGCGCAGGACATCGCACAGGTGCATGCGAAGGAGCAGGCCGACTGGCAGAGCCGTGGAACCGGCGGATTGGTAAGCGCTGTCGATGATGGATCTGGAACGATTACTGTGTCGATCGGTGCCAAAAAGGTCGCCGTTCAGACATCAAGCGCTACAACCTTTCGTCGATACTCCGGCGGATCGGTGAAGTTTGAAGACGCGCAGCCGAGCAATCTCTCGGAGATTCATGCCGGCGATCAGGTTCGTGTGCTTGGCGCGAAGTCAGATGATGGCTCGTCCATCAAGGCGGAGATTATCGTCAGCGGCTCATTCCTGCATCTGGCCGGAATGATTGCAACTATGAACGCTGCCAACGGCACGTTTACGATCAAGGATCTCGCCACCAAGAAGACGATGACCGTCAAGGTAACGGCGGACTCGGATGTTCGCAAACTGCCGCCTCAGGCAGCGGCAAGGATTGCTGCGCGAGCAAAGGGCGCCGCCCCCTCTGCAGGGCATCCCGGAGCCGGCAATGCGCGACCAGCACAGGCAAGTGCACCGGCGCCCGAAGGTGGCGAGGAACAGCGGCGATCTGCCGGTATGGATCTGTCGCAAATGTTGAGCAGGCTGCCCACGCAGACGCTTGCCGATCTTAAGGTTGGCGATGCGGTCATGATTGTGGCGTCGCAGCCAGACACTGGCAGCCCCAATGTATCGGCGGTGACGCTCTTGTCCGGCGTCGAACCGATTTTGTCCGCGACCCCCAACGGCGCGGCGACCATGAGTCTCTCGCCCTGGCAAGTTGGTGGCGGCGAACCTGACGCTGGGGGCGGATCGTCACAGTAGTGACTTCGTTCAAGAGCGGCACGCGGTATTTTCTTCGAGGAGTAGTAATGTCATTTCGCTCAGTTTTGAGGTTTGCTGTACTTTTTTCATTCGCTGTTATGCCTATGGTTGCAAGCGCTCAGCAGAAGGGAGCTACGGTACATGGAACGGTTGCTGATCCGGATGAGGCCGTTATTCCCGGCGCAACAGTTACGCTGACGCCGGCCTCCGGCAAGCCGCTGGTCACGCAGTCGCAGAGTGATGGAAGCTATGTGCTTCACAATGTTCCGGCTGGTACTTATTCCGAGACCGTCACGATGCAGGGTTTCGCGCCATTCGCCAAGTTGGCCGTAAAGATCAATCCGGGGCAATCGCTTGCTCTCGATGTGAAGATGGACATCCAGGCACAGCAGCAAGAGGTTCAGGTCACCGCGCAGACAGCGCAGGTCAGTGTCGATGCAGACAGCAATGCCAGCTCCACGGTGATCAAGGGCAAAGATCTCGATGCCTTGTCGGATGACCCCGACGAACTCTCTTCGGAGCTGACGGCATTGGCAGGGCCTTCTGCAGGTCCTAACGGCGGTCAGATCTACGTCGATGGATTTACCGGTGGCCAGTTGCCGCCGAAGTCTTCGATCCGCGAGATCCGCATCAATCAGAATCCGTTTTCGGCAGAGTACGATCGGTTGGGCTATGGTCGCGTGCAGATCTTTACCAAGCCCGGTACCGACAAGCTTCATGGCTTCTACCAGATGTCTGGAAATACCTCCGCGTTCAACAGCGGTAACCCGCTCCTCAACGCCAATCTGAGCAAGGGACAGAATCCCGTGGTTCAGCCGCCGTATCACACGCTGTTCATGTTTGGAGACGTCTCCGGCCCTCTCTCTTCCATCGCTTCCTTCACGGTAGGAGGATCGCATCGGTCGATTCAAGACAACTCGATGATCAATGCGACGGTGCTTCCATCGCAGTTTCCGTGCGCTGCGGGGCAGGCCTCCTGCAACTACCAGTCGGCGGTTTCAACTCCCAATGTAAGAACGGATATCAGCCCACGTATCGATCTTCAGTTGGGCGAGAAGAACACGCTCACGACTCGGTTTGAATATGAGCAGAGCGATCTGTCGAACCAGGGTATTGGAAACCTCAGCTTGCCATCGACGGGATATAACGAGAGCAGCTCCGAAGTCACCCTTCAGATGACGGACACACAGGTTGTAAGTTCTCGCATCATCAACGAGACCCGGTTCGAGTATCAGCGCGACCATAGCACCGAAAATCCCCTGAGCAAAGCGCCTACTATCTCAGTATCAGGAAACTTCACGGACGGCGGCGCAAATAGCGGCACCAATACTGACACTCAGAATCACTTTGAACTGCACAACTATACGTCGATCCAGCTGAAAAAGAACTTCATTCGCTTTGGTGGTCGGCTGCGGTCTACGGCGGATCAAAATACTTCAACGGCAGGCAGCAACGGACTTTTCACTTATAACTGCCTATTGGATTCGAGTACGGGTTGCGAATCTAGTTCCAATAACCCCACTGTCTCTTCATATGAGAACGGACAAGCCAGCCAGTTCAAGATCACCGATATCGTTCACCCCACAGTGAACGCAACCATGGTGGACTTGGGCGTCTACGCAGAAGATGACTGGAAGCCGATTCAGAATCTCACCTTGAGCTATGGCTTCCGCTACGAGACGCAAAACTATCTAAGAGACCACCATGATCTCGCACCGCGCATCTCGTTTGCCTATGGCCTGGGTCGCGGCCAGAAGTCGCCTAAGACAGTGCTGCGCGGCGGCTTTGGAATCTTCTATGACCGCTACATGCTCGCCAATATTCTGACCACTGTTCAATACAACGGTCAGAATCAACTGCAGACAACCTTGGCGCTTCCGAATACTGCAACCTGCTCGCCTACTAACCTGAGCGGTTGCACTGCCGGTACGCCGGGTGGCAATACGACTATTTCCGCAGCTCCCAATCTTCGGACGCCTTACTCGATGGAGTTTGCCATTGGAGCGGACCAACAGCTTCTGCGCAATGCGACTCTATCCGTAAACTATCTGAATACCCGAGGCGTGCATCAGTTTCTGAGCCAGAACGTCAATGCGCCCACCGGCACTGACAGCAGCGGCAACTTTATCTATCCGATTGCTCCCGCACCGGGTCAGGATCCAGCCGTCATCCAGCAGTATCAGTCTGAGGGCGTATACCGGCAGAACGAGTTGATCGCGAATATCAATGTCCGCGAAAGGGCCTTTACTCTCTTCGGATACTACGTGCTGAACTTTGCGAAATCTGACACGGGCGGTATCACCACGTTCCCATCGCAGCCGTATAACATTGGCGCCGACTATGGCCGCGCAGTGTTCGATCGGCGGAATCGCCTCTTCCTCGGCGGCAACGTCTCGCTGCCCTATCACATCTCTCTCAGCCCTTTCATCGTTGCCTCCTCGGGAACGCCTTACAACGTAACGCTTGGCAAGGACTTGAATGGCGACAGCGAATTTAATGATCGGCCTGCCTTTGCAGTTCCTGGTTCGACCCAGGTAAGCACGATTGCAGGTTGCGGTAGCTTCACTACTCCTGGACCGGGCAACGAGACACGGATTCCGATCAACTACTGCACCGGTCCGGCGTTGTTCGTAACCAATATCCGCGCTTCGAAGACCTTTGGTTTCGGCCCCTCCACGGCAACACCTAATCAGGGTGGTCCGGGTGGCGGTCAAGGAGGTCCTCCAGGAAGTCACGGTGGTGGTGGTCATGGCGGCGGACATGGAGGTGGTGGCGGCGGCCGAGGTGGCTTCGGCGGCAGCAGAACGGACAGAAAGTACAATCTGACGTTCTCGGCTCAGGCCCAGAACCTCTTCAACAATGCCGATTACGCAACACCGAACTCGACGATGACCGCGGCGACGTTGTTTGGAAAGTCCACACAGTTGGCGGGCAATCCTTACACCAGCAGCTCAGCGCTTCGACGTATCTCCTTGAATGTGTCGTTCCAGTTCTAGGGGATAGCAACAACGAAAAGGGCGGCCAGCGATGGCCGCCCTTTTTTATTCCCTTTCAGTAGCGAAGCTACTCGCTATCCGGCCCTGCGATGACCACCGTCTTGCAGTTGAGGAACTCGCGCATTCCCGCAGCCGACAGTTCACGTCCGTAACCTGAGCGCTTGATGCCGCCGAAGGGTAGGCGCGGATCGCTTGCGACCATCGCATTGATGAAGACAGCTCCGCACTGCAGCTCTCTCGAAAAACGCCCTTGTTCGCTTGAGTCGCGTGTCCAGACTGAGGCGCTGAGGCCAAAAGGAGTGTCGTTTGCGAGCCGGATCGCCTCATCCAGATCAGCCACGCGAAAGAGCATGGCGACCGGGCCAAAGAGCTCTTCTCGATAAACCACCGAGGTACGCGGTACATCGATCAGTACCGTCGGCTCGAAGTAATTGCCCTCTCCGAGCATGCGCTCGCCGCCGGTCAGAATGCGTGCTCCGGCGCTGATTGCGGCCTTTACCTGTGCCTCAAGCTCATCGACGATACTCGTCGTTGCAAGCGGTCCAATGTCCGTGGTGTCCTTCATCGGGTCGCCGACACGCATACTCTCCATGCCCGCGACGAAGCGCGATTCGAACTCGTCGTAGATCTCGTCGGCGACGATAAAGCGTTTGGCGGCGATGCAGGACTGACCGCTGTTGACGCAACGCGCGCGAACGGCAGTCTCGACGGCAAGATCGAGATTGGCCGATGGCATGACGATAAACGGATCGCTGCCGCCGAGTTCGAGTACGGATTTTTTGATCAGCCAGCCTGCCTGCGCTGCCACGGCCCGGCCAGCAGGCTCGCTTCCGGTGACGGTGACGGCGGCAATTCGCTCGTCGTTGAGCACGGACTCGACCTGACGTGAGTCGATCAGCAGGGCCTGAAAGGTGCCTCTCGGGAAGCCCGCGCGACGAACCAGCGCTTCAATGGCGATGGCGCACTGGGGAACGTTGGAGGAGTGCTTGAGCAAGCCAATGTTGCCTGCCATCAGCGCAGGCGCAAGAAAACGAAAGACCTGCCAGAAGGGGAAGTTCCACGGCATAACGGCCAGGACAACGCCGAGCGGGTCCCAGCGAACGTAGCTGTCATTGCCGTCGGTCGGGATGCGCTCGGGCGCAAGAATGCGCGCAGCATTCTCCGCATAGTAGCGGCAGGCGGTCGCGCACTTCAGCACCTCCTGCCGGGCTGTGTGCAACGGTTTGCCCATCTCCTCGGTGATGACGATGGCAAGGTCCTCGGTCTCGTGCTCGAGGATAGAAGCTAGTTTTCTCATGCAGAGAGCACGGTGCTCAAGCGGGATGGTCTGATAGGACTGGAAAGCCTCGGCGGCGAGGCCTATCTTTTGACGAATCGCTTCGTCATCGAGCGGATCGAAGTGACGGAGGAGCTTGCCGTTAGCGGGATTGATGGATTCGATGGCCATGCGTATAGGAGCGTCTACACTGATGCTAGGTTAGCAAGGAGCGGTGAGGCAATGTGCCATAATTTGACTATCCCGTCAGTCTCTCCGTGCCAAATACGGAATGTGGAATAAGGATATCGAGCCGAATGCAGGGCAATCCAATCTTTATGGAACAAGCGATCGCTCTGGCGACGGAGAATGTCACCTCGGGGCGCGGCGGCCCTTTTGGCGCGGTGATCGTTCATGAGGGCAAGGTCGTTGCCACGGGAGTCAATCTTGTGACTGCAACCAATGACCCCACTGCCCACGCAGAGGTAACCGCCATTCGCAACGCGTCGGCAGCGCTGGCGACGTTCGATCTGGCTGGCTGCGAGATCTACACCAGTTGCGAGCCCTGCCCGATGTGTCTGGCGGCGATCTACTGGTCGCATTGCGACGCGATCTTCTATGGCAACACCTCGGCAGACGCTGCGGCTGCGGGCTTCGACGACGCGTTTCTCTATCAGGAGATAGAACGTCCGTTGGAGCAGCGCAGAATTCCCATTGTGAATCTGCTCCGAGAGCAGGCGATCTCTAATTTTGAGGCTTGGCGTAAATACGCTGGCAGAATTGATTATTAAGTTATGGCGACGAAGAAAAAACAGGTAGTGAAGAAGAAGCAGGTTGGTTCGACAGTAAAGGTAGCTCTGCTCGGGTTTGGAACAGTGGGCAGCTCGGTGGCGCAGGTGCTGGCTGCGTCGAAGTTTCCGGGAATAGAGCTGACCCACATCTTCAACCGCGATGTTCAGCGCAAACGAAGCTCTCCCGGAGCCAAGGCCGTTCCTGCGTCCGTTGTGTGGACGGAAGATATCAACGACATCCTGAACTCGAAGGTCGATGTCGTTGTCGAGCTGATGGGCGGATTGAACCCCGTTGAGGGCTGGCTGCGCAAGGCGCTGGCGTCGGGCAAATCGGTCGTCACTGCGAATAAGCAGTTGATCGCCTATCGTGGCGCGAGCCTGTTCAAATTGGCCGCGGCCAACAATGTTCATCTGGTCTATGGAGCAGCCGTCGCTGGCGGCGTGCCCGTCATTCCCGGAATGCTGCAAGGGCTAGGCGGAGACCAGGCGAGGCGGCTGAGCGGCATCCTCAATGGGACATGCAACTACATCCTCAACCGTATGGAAGGCGGCGCGGACTACGCCACCGTGCTGGCCGATGCGCAGCAGCTTGGCTATGCTGAGGCCGATCCTTCGGCGGATGTGGACGGCTTCGACGCTCGTGCCAAGCTCTGTATCCTATCGCGCATTGCGCTTCACGCGGAGCTCAATCCCGATGCGGTGACAACCCAGACCATCTCGACGATCGAAGCGATCGACTTCACCTATGCGAAGGAGTTGAACTGCACAATTCGGCAGGTCTCGCAAGCCGAGCGCAATGGCAAAGCCATTCATGCGCGGGTCGCTCCGATGCTGGTGCCGTTAAGCTCGCCGATGGCGTGGTCGCATGGAACACAGAATATGGTTGTCGTCAGCGGACGGTTCGGCGGCGATGTGGTCTTTTCCGGTCACGGCGCAGGCGGCGAACCGACGGCGGTTGCGGTCGTCTCCGACCTGCTGGCCGTCGCGCAGAATTGCAGTTCGGTTCAGTTGCCGGTACGCAAGCGTGAAGTGACCGGTGAGTTCATGGCTCCGCACTACCTTCGATTTGTGGTCGACGACAAGCCGGGAATCGTCTCTGCCATCGCCGGTGCGCTGGCCAAGGTCGGCGCCAACATCGATTCGCTATTGCAGACGCCGGGCCATCCTAAACATCGTCTCCCGTTTGTGGTCACAACCGAGCCTTCGTTGACCTCGACGATCGAGAAGGCCATGAAGTCGATTGCCAAGCTCGACTGCATGTTGGAGAAGCCTTTGTGTCTTCAGATTCTGGTGCCGGAAGATAAGTCCGAGTAGAGGTCTTCTATCGAACACCGAAGGCCAACGATCAACACTGCGCCCGCGTTTATATCATTACGACTGGCGCAGCGTTGATCGTTCTGGCCTGAATCAGAACGAACCAGGACATCAGTAGTAGAACTTGTACTTTGCCCAGTTCTGGGCAGGGCTCTGTGACTCCTGGCAGTCATGTAGCAGATAGATCTTCTTATGCTGTTCGAACGGCATCGCCAGCGGGTGATTCATGTTCCCGACGACCTGCACCTCACGACATAGGCTCTGAAAGTGCTGCGGCGGGTCGCCGGAGATCACGATAAGCACCTTGCCTCCGACGCCATGAGACCCCCAAAGCCAATAGTTGTTGTGGCCGCTGACGACCGGCGGAAGATCGTGACCGAGGAAGTCCAGTGCGCCCGCCTCTCCGTAGTTGTCTGCGATGATGCCCGCGTGGGCACGGTCCTCCGGGGAGAGTTGCCGCACAGCAGCCGTGATTTGATCAACCTCCTCCTGCCATCCAAAGCGGTCAGCGTAAAACTGTGGCAGCACCGCACGCTTGCCGTTCTCGCTGTCGCTGTTGGGCAGATGAAGCGTATGGGCGTAGCGCAGAAAGGTCGCCGGACGAAGGACAGGGTTGCTGGCAGGAATGAAGATGGCCGATATCACGATAATGACGACCGTGAAGATGGGCCACGCGATTGTCCGATCCATCTGCACACGAGGCCGATGCGCAAAGCGGCGCTGCCATGCGACGCCTCCAGCGGCAAAGAGGTATGGGTAAATAGGCGAGACATAATAATCTTTCGCGCCCATCGCCACCATGCCGGCAAGGAAGATGCAATACGTCAGTCCCAGCCAGCGGCGGTCGCGCTGTCGCAGAAGATGCACAAGCCCTGCGATCCAGACGAAGGCTCCGAGTACGCCAATCACGAAGATCTGATTAGCAAGGAAGGGCAGTGGAGCGAGCCGGGTATTTTTGCCATGCACACGACCGTTATGCAGAAACTCCAGCGTGGCCCAGTGATGGTGCATCTGCCAGAAGAGATTTGGCAACGCGATCAGCACTAGAAGGGCGACGCCCCACGCGGTATATCGGGTGAACAAAATCTTGCGTTGCGGTGTGAGTAGCAGGCCCAGCGCAAGCGCGATGAGGAAGAAGGTCATCGACGGCTTGTTGAGCAGTCCAAGGCCGGCAGAGACGCCGAAGACCGTCCACCACAGGCGTGGACTGCTACCACGTAAGATGAGGATCAGCGCCAGAATGCATGGCATCCAAAAAGCCGACTCCCAACTATTCATGGAGAGGAAGCTGTCGATGCCGAGATAGATGGGTGTGGCGAGGACGAGGAGCATCGCCAGCGCCTGCGCAGAGCGGCGCCCGCCGAGCGCCCAGCAGATCAGTCCGGTGAGGGCAACGCGGATGGCTCCGCCAAGCGCCGAAAGCAGGCGAATACCCACAAGCGAATGGCCAAAAAGCGTCTCGGCCACGCGGGCCTGTACCGCAACGACAGGGCCTTGATCGACATAACCCCAGGCCAGATGACGGCCGCAGATGAGGTAGTAGAACTCATCGCGAAAGTAGCCATAGCCGATATGCTGCTGCCACAGCGCGCTCGCAATATGGAAGACGAGCTTGATGGCAGCGAAGAGCAGCGCAAGCTGGAGTGCGGGCCGCAGGGTCGGATCTGAAGGCTGAACGACAGTCGTCCGGGTCATTATGAGCAAGATACGACAACTTGCCTGAAATGTTCCTCAGCCTTTTTGAAAGCGATGCGAATTTTAGAAATGTTAAATACAACACCCGAACCTAAATGGCTCGGGTGTTGTATGAGGTAATTGCTACTCAGTACTTGGGCAGCGACGGGTCGATCTTCTCGGCCCATGCAGTGATGCCACCGGTCAGATTGGAGACATTGGTGAAGCCCGCCTGTTTGAGCGCCACCGCAGCCTTCTGGCTGCGTGCACCGCTCTTGCAGTGGACGACGATCTCACGGTCCTTCTGCGCGGCCAGCTCGCCGATACGGCTTTCGATGGAGCCCAACGGAATCAGCGGTGCGCCGATATTCACGATCTGATACTCGTGCGGTTCGCGAACATCGAGGACAAAGACATCCTCCTTGGCATCAAGCTTCTGCTTCAGCGCTTCAACCGAGATCTGCGGAATGCCGTCGACGACAGGTTGATCGGCGACAGCCTTGTCGCGCGAGACCTCGAGCGGGCCTACCGAGGTAGGCTTCTCGATACCGCAGAACTGGTCATAGTCAATCAGTTCGGTCAATGTCGGATTGGCACTGCAGACCGGGCACTCGGGGTTCTTGCGCAGCTTCAGCGTGCGGAAGTTCATGCCCAAAGCGTCGACCAGCAACAGACGGCCAACCAGCGGCTCACCGATGCCGAGAATCAGCTTGATGGTCTCAGTCGCCTGAATGACGCCAAGCAGACCGGGCAGAATGCCAAGCACACCACCTTCTGCGCAGGAGGGAACGAGGCCCGGCGGTGGCGGCTCGGGATACAGGCAGCGGTAGCATGGGCCAAGCGGCGCGCCGAAGACGCTGGCCTGTCCCTCAAAGCGGTAGATCGACGCATAGGCGTTGGGTTTGCCGAGCAGGACGCAGGCATCGTTGACCAGATAACGCGTCTGGAAGTTGTCGGTGCCGTCGGCGATGACGTCGTAGTCCTTGAGGATGTCGAGCGCGTTGGCGCTGGTCAGCATGGTATTGTGCTTGATGACATTCAGGTCCGGGTTGAGGCCCTTGAGCATCAACTCGGCCGAATCGTTCTTCAACATGCCGACGGTGCGGGTGGAATGAATAATCTGGCGCTGCAAGTTGCTGTGATCGACGACATCGAAGTCGACCAGGCCGATGGTGCCGACTCCGGCAGCGGCAAGATAAAGAGCGAGCGGCGCTCCGAGGCCGCCGGTGCCGATGCAGAGCACCTTGGCTGCCTTGAGCTTCTGCTGACCCTCCATCCCGACCTCGGGCAGAATCAGGTGGCGGGAGTAGCGGGCAATCTCATCGTTACTGAGCTTGGGTAGTTGTACGGTTTCTTCAATGGCTGTGGGCATTGCGCTTCCTTCGGGCTTCTCGTGTCTCTGTCAATTCTAGATGCAGGAGCCGGGAGAAAGGCTCATCTGCGGGACGGACGCTTGTTGCTGGACCGTGGAATCAACAGCTTGTGCCGCCTGCGATGGAAGGGATAATGGTCAGCTCGTCACGGTCGGTGACGGCGGTGGCTTCCTTCTCCGGAAGATAGCGGAGGTCATCGTCGTTGAGGTAGACGTTGACGAAGGAGCGAAGCTTGCCCTCGGGGGTAAAGAGGTGCTGCTTGAGTTCAGGGTACTTGATGGTGAGCTGCTCGAACACCGCATTGACGGTCGCACCCGAGACGGTAACGGTCTCAAGGCCGCCCGTGTAGGTGCGCAACGGTGTAGGGATGTGAATGTTCATGCTTGACCTTTCTATTTTCCTGCCTGAGCTTCGGCGATTTCAATCTCGATAGCTTCGTCTTCGAACTTCTTGTCTTCCTCGGTGGTGCCTGTCAGCAGGAAGGAGTTTGTCAGCACCGCTTTGCCGTTGTCGACGCTGGTAATAATGTACGAACAGCCCAGCCAGTGCGCCTCGGCGAAGTCGGTCGGCGACCACTGCGCCGGGTGGTCCGGGTGCGAGTGATAGAAGCCGACGATATCGAGCCCCAGGCCGCGCGCCTGCCGCTGAATCTTCACCAGTTCCTGCGGAGCGATGTTGTAGCGGTTGTGGGCAGAGTCGGTGCGTGTGTTACCGGCGCGAACAAGCTGCTGGACACGGTTGCCCGTGCCTGGCTCATTCTTGCCCAGCAGGACGCCGCAGCACTCGTGCGGGTAGGTCTCCTCGCCGTGCGCGCGCAGCGCTTCATAGTTGGCATAACTGATCTGAAGCACTTCGGTTACTCCTCCTGCCAGAAACGTTCGCTCATATACTTTTCCGCCGAATCGGGAAGAATCGTCACAATGACGGCTTCGCGTTCGGCTTCGGCTTCCTGCTCCCCAATCTGGAGCGCTGTAGCGACAGCCGCGGCTGCGGAGATGCCGACAAGGATTCCCTGATTGCGAGCGAGGTCTTTCACCATTTTATAGGCAGTCTCGGTCGGCATCTCGATATTGGCATCTGCCAGGCTCGAATCGTAGATGCGGGGCACAATGGCGGTGGGCATAAACTTCAGTCCCTCCAGGCCATTAAACGGCGAATCCGGCTGCATGGAGATGCAGCGAATGTCGGGGTTAAGCTCGCGCAGACGGCGCGATGTGCCCATAAACGTCCCGCTGGTGCCCAGCCCGGCGACAAAGTGGGTGACGCGGCCCTCGGTCTGCTCCCAGATCTCGTTGCCGGTGGTGCGATAGTGGGCCTTCCAGTTCTCGTCGTTGGAGTACTGGTCGGCATAGAAGTATTTGTCAGGCTCGGCAGCGGCCATCTCACGAGCTTTTCGGATAGCCCCGTCGGAGCCGTCGGCAGGGTCGGTCCAGATGACATTGGCGCCATACGCGGCAAGGTAGCGTTTGCGCTCGGGTGATACATTCGAGGGCATGCAGAGGATAACCGGAAAGTCCAATGCCGCACCCAGCATGGCGTAGGCGATGCCGGTATTGCCGCTGGTAGCGTCGAGCAGGGCACGGCTGGCGGTCAGCAGTCCCCGCCGCTGGGCGTCGGTCACGATGGCCGAGGCCGCGCGGTCCTTGACGGAGCCTCCGGGGTTGGTCCACTCGGCCTTGCCGAGGATCTGAACACCGGGCAGGTGCGCGGAGAGGCGTTCGAGTCGCACCAGGGGCGTGTTGCCGATGCGTTCGAGGATACTGGTGCCGAGCGATTTGGTAAGAGTGATCATCTGTTTCCGTTTTTTGGCCCGTGCCTGCGTGTGGCGCAGATTGAAGGAGAAGACCGGAATGTGCGACAGTTAAGATGAGTCTAACTTATGGCAAAGAAGAGCCCGAAACGAAGCTTCAACGACGTCCTCTCCCTTCTGGGCAGTCAGCGATTTGATGTAGCGCCCGCACAGGAGGGTGCAAAGCGTACCCCCAACGCATTTCAGGTGCGTAAGAACGGCTGTGCCGCGGAGATCGCCGCTGCTCCCGATGGCACAGTAATGATGCTGTCTCACCCCGGCTGGGTGCTGAACGGCGAGATCTCGCGGCTGCTCGACAAGGGCTATCAGAAATTTCTGAAGACCAGCCACCTTGAGATTCCCGCTACGGCGGACAAGCTGCGTGCCCTCCACGAGTTCAGCGAAGAGCTCAACGAGGCCACCGGCGCGACCAGCCTGTACAACCAGTCGCTGGGAACCACCAGCGATGTGTACATGTACGACCGGGTCAAGGGACGAGCCTAGAACGCCCCCTTTAGTCCCGTGCACACTGCATGTCATCTCGACCGAAGCCACGCAGTTTTATCGCGCGGCGGAGTGGGGAGACCCCTGTATTTTGTCTTGCGTCTGCTCGCTTGTTATCGCGCAGCCTGATGCTCCAGCTCCTCATACAGCTTCTCCCCGACGGCCTTGTGAGTAGCCGTCGAAGGATGCCCCGAGTGGTAGTAAAAGTAGGTGTCGGGGCTGGCGCAGGGGGTAGTGTCTTCGTGGTGAATCTCGCGTCCGGCGCAGGCATCCGTCGTGTTGGTGATGCCGTACTGTGCAGGGTGAGCCATCACGTCGTCATAGAACGGTCCCCAATGGCTGAGCGATATCTGCGCTCCCGCAAGCTGGGGTGAAAGCTCATCAGGAATGCGGGCCAGCTCCGGATTGAGGCGTATGCCTACCGCGCTGAAGGCCGGGATGGCAGTGGGCAGCAATGCGACGGCAAAACGACGCGCGCCAAGGTCATAGAGTGCCTTAATCTCGCCGCTGAGATTAGCCACCGTTGTCGCGCTGGGAAGGTTGCGATCATTGAGCCCTCCGGCAATAAAGAAAAGAGTCGTCGCCGGATCGAAGACGATGGTGTGGGCCTTCACCCTGGCGGCAAAGTCGTCGACCTGATTGCGCATTCCGTAGCCGAGTAAGAAGTCACCGATCTTTTTCCCCACGCCACTGCCGGTCTGGGCTCCGCTGATCGCGAAGTCAAGGCTCTGGTTGGACGTATCTACCGCATTCGCGGGGGCGAGCGTGAAGCCGAGGTGCTGTGCCAGATAGGCAACCGCCGTTGGTCCATTCCCGTCGAGGTAACCCTCCCCGATGTCTGAGTAGCTGTCGCCGAAGACGTACATGCGATGGATAGGTGCAGGATCTGCGGCATGAGAGATTGCCGGGGAGAGCAAGGCTAAGGCTAGGGCGAGGCGAATCATCTTGAAACGGGGCATGACGATGATGTTCCTTAGAAAATATTTGCCATTGGAAACAGGGCAAGTATTCATGAGAGGACATACATTGTGCAACCGAAGCTCTAACGCAGTCGATTTTGCTCGCGTTGCAACTCGCGGTAGGCTTCGCTCTTGCCGATGCCGCGCTCACGAGCAACGCGCTTGAGCGCATCTTTTTCCGCAAGTCCTTCGGTCTGCATCAACGACGCGACCTCGGCGGCAATGCTCGATTTTTGCCTCGCAGTTTGTTCAGTCGCAGGGGAGAAGAGCAGAACAATCTCGCCGCGAATGGTGGCACGCGCGGAGAGCTGAGTACGAAGTTCGCTTACCGGGCCGCGCAAAAACTCTTCATGCAGCTTGGTCAACTCGCGCGCGACCACGACATGCTGGGCCGCTCCGAAGACGGCTTCAAGATCGGCAAGTGTCTCCGCGATGCGATGCGGAGCTTCATAAAAAATATGGGAGGCATTGTCACGCGGAAGCTCTTCAAGAGCTGTCCGGCGTTGTCCGGCCTTGGCGGGAAGAAATCCGTGAAAGGTAAAGCGGTCGGTGGGTAGGCCGCTGGCGATCAATGCACTGATGGCAGCATTCGCTCCAGGAACAGGGAAGACCGGAATACCGGCTGCGATAGCTGCTGCTGCGATCTGGCCGCCGGGATCAGCGATGCCCGGTGTGCCCGCATCGCTGACGATGGCGATCCGCGCTCCCTGCTTTAGCTCGGCCACCAGTTCTTCAGCGCGAGGAGCCTCGTTGTGCATGTGATAGCTGACGGTGGGAACGCGAATCTCGAAGTGGTTCAGTAGCTTTTGCGTCTGGCGCGTGTCCTCGCAGGCTATGCGGTCGACACTTTGCAGAACGCGCAGCGCGCGCAGCGTAATGTCTTCGAGGTTGCCGATGGGTGTGGCGACAAGATAAAGGCCCGGAGCCAGCGGCTCAAGTGGTCCGTCGGACATTTATTCCGCCGGTTGCCGCAGCCTGCGGCGCTGGTTCAGCAGGCTGAGAGCGTGGTTCAGGTTCTGCGGCGTGATGATGCCGACGATGCGATCGCCTTCGAGGATCGGAACCATCTGCGCAACCTGTCCCGTCATGATGCGCTTCAATGTCGATACCAATGAGTCGTCGGGCTGGGCGGTCTGGAACGAACGCGTCATCACGCCCTGCACATAGCCATTGCCGTCCGTTTGCAGAGCCTCAACGATGCCTTGCCGCGAGACGGCGCCGACCAGGTTCGCGCCGCGCACCACGGGGAAAACATCCTGTAGCGTATGCACGGAGCGCTGCAGCGCGTCTTCAAGCGTGTCCGAAGCCGACAACATGCTGAACTCGGTCAGCATAACGTCACGCATGCGAACAGCCTCGGTGTCGCTCTGCAACAGCAGCCCCTGGTTCTCCATGTTCGATCCGATCAGCACAAATCCGCCGATCATAATCAGCCACATATTGCTGATGATGAGCCCACCGATGACGAGAGCGAGAGCGATCATCTGGCCAAGGCCCGAAGAGGCGCGCGTACCTTTCAGGACGCCATGCGCCTTCGAGAACTCACCGCGGAAGAGCCGTCCGCCATCCAGCGGCGAAGCAGGAAGAAAGTTAATGGCACCCAGCAGCAGGTTGATCCACACCGCAGATCGCAGCAGGTGAGGAAGCGCAATCCACGGGCGCTCGACCAGGCTGATCTCCGGCGTAACCGTCAGCACGATGGCGGCGAGCAGCAGGCCGAAGCCGATGTTCGCCAGAGGCCCTACCAGGGCGAGGTGCTTCTGTACCTCTGGCGCATCGGCGCGTTCCGTTGCCTCGGGGGTGCTGAAGGTCATCAACGCACCGGTCGGCAGCAGCAGCAGGCTGCGCAGGTCTAACCCCAGCCACGCAGCCGCGATGGCACGCGCGACCTCGCGAACGGCGAGGGCGAGCAGCAGCAGCAGCCACAGCGAAAAGCCGCGTCCGCCGGTCGAGCCTGCAACCGAGCCGTAGCTGACGGCGACACCCAGCAACAGCACAAGGAAGGTGTGGATACGAATATCCACGCCGAGAAATCTGCCGATCGGAAATGACCACCCGCGCATAGCTACCATTGTATGCGCTGCCGTCATACCATCGGGAGATGCGCGTAATTGCAGGAACCTATCGCTCCCGTCAGCTTGCCGCTCCACGCGGGCTCGATACCCGTCCTACCAGCGACCGGTTGCGGGAGACATTGTTCAATATTCTTTCGCCAAGGCTCGAAGGCTGCCGCTTTGTCGATCTCTATGCCGGCACAGGCGCGGTCGGAATTGAGGCCCTGAGCCGTGGCGCGGCCCATGTATGGTTTGCCGAGAACGCCGATCCTGCACTCGCCTCATTGCGTGCGAACCTCGCAGCCTTGAAGATCAACAGCGGCTATACGATTGAGCCACGCGGAGTCGGCGCTGTTTTACAGAAGCTAGCCAAACTTACCCAGCCCATCGATCTCGTCTTTCTCGATCCACCCTACGAGGCAGAGACGGAGTATGCAAACACGCTGAGCTTCTTAGGCAGCGCTCGTGGCCGCGAACTGCTTGCGCCCGATGCGCTGGTGATTGCAGAGCACAACAGAAAGATGAAGCTCGCCGCGCGCTACGGTGCACTCGAACACACACGGCTAGTGAAGCAGGGCGACGCAATGCTCAGTTTTTTTGGTCTTGTGGCGAAAGATAAAGAGGCTGCTGAAGAGTCCGTGAAAGCCTAGGAAGCTTCACGGAAAACCCCCACCCTGATGTTGCCCCGTCAGCAGATCGACAGAGAAAGCGACCTCTTTGTCGGTCATCAGGTTCCAGCCGAAACCAAGCAGCATATTGCCCTCGACAGCAGTAATGCGGAGGCCCTCCCAACTGAGCCTTGCCGTCTGCCACGCCAAACCGTGCTCTCCCCAGGCGACGACGTTGTGAAAGCCCACAAAGAGCAAAAGGTTCTGTTCAGCCAGCGAGCGAACCTCGACCACCGGCTTCAGCGCGATGTGGGTACTGCGTTCTGGACGCGTTGTATCGATGATGTAGGCATAGCCTCCGGCAACTGCGCAAAGCTCAACAGGATTGGGGCAGGCAAGAACGTCGGTGGGCATGCTGGAGTCCACAAAGCCGAGGGCGCAGGTAGCCAGAAAGGCCCCACCGGTAGCTGGGCGAACCATCAGTTGCAGCGCGCCGCGGGCGAGCGCCTCCTCTTCGCCTGCAATCTGCTGCGGATAGGTGAACTGGCGTGCAGGCGCGATCTTCGGCGGCTGCGCCAGCACCTCGGCGCTCCAGCTTGGTGTCATCGAATCGTATCCAGCGCCTGTGCCATGTCTTCGATCAGGTCTTCAATCGCCTCGCAGCCCGCACTCATCCGAATAAATCCCTCAGGAACAGTGTCGCCGCCCCAGCGAGCCCGTCGCTCAGCAGTGGTAACGACGCCGCCGAAGCTGGTGGCCTCGGTGATGAGCTTTGCGTGAGCCAGAAATCTCTCTGCAGCCGCGCGATCGTGCAGGGTAAAGCTGAGCACCGCTCCGAAGTAGCGCATCTGCTTCGCCGCGATGGCGTGGCCGGGATGAGTAGTTAGGCCGGGGTAGAGAACGCTCTCGACCTCTTTGCGCGTTGTCAGGAACTCCGCGATACGCTGGGCGTTCTCGCAGCTTCGCTCCAGCCGCAGAGGCAGTGTGGCGATGGAGCGCAACGCGAGCCACGCCTCCATCGGCCCGAGGATGCCGCCCGTAAGCGTGCGCCACTGGTCGATCTTCGCAAGCAGCTCGCGGTCACGCGTAGCTACATGGCCCAACAGGATATCACTGTGCCCCGTCATGGACTTGGCATCGGAGGCGACAGAAAAATCTGCGCCGAGTGCAAGCGGACGCTGCCCCAACGCCGTGGCGGTGGTATTGTCCACGGCCACCAGGGTACCGGCACGATGCGCGGCTTCGCATAGCGCAGCGATGTCACAGACTTCCATGGTGGGGTTACTCGGGGTCTCGAGCCAAAGCAGCCTCGCCCCCTGAAGCAGCTCCGCCTGTGCGTTGCCGGCGCTAGGGGCAGAGCGCAGCTCGATGCCCATCTTGGTGAAGTACTCCTGCACCAGCACGCGTGCGGCGAAGTAAGCGTTCGAAGGCATCACCACAGCATCGCCTGGGCGCAGCACAGCTCCAAAGACCGAGGTGGCGGCAGCCATGCCCGAGGCGAAGACCAGCGCATTGGCGTTGTAGCCGGGGCCGGACTCCATTTCTGCGATAGCATGCTCCAGCTCCGTCCACGTGGGGTTGTGCGAGCGGGCATAGCTGTAAGCCGCAGCCGCGGGATCGCCGGGGGTATGGTACGGAGCGGCAAAGACCGGGCCCGAGTGAAGCGGAGCTCCGGGAGTGGCCGGGGTCAGGCCGGAACGGATGATCTTGGTGGAGTCGCGCATAAGCTTATGGATGTTTTAGCGATGCGGAGCTTAGCGGCCGGAGAAGTGCTCCCATCCTTGTGGCTCAAGTGTAGCGCGGCTGCCGTCTGGCTCAAGCAGAGTGATCAGCGGGCGTGTGGCCTGTCTGTGCCTGAACTGCCCGATGCGGGTGATAGGAACGCCGCTGAGTTGTCGAGGCATTCTCACCGATGCCGGAGCCGCGAAGAGCAGCTCGTAGTCCTCGCCGCCGTGCAACGCGGCACTGAGGGCTGCTGCAGGAGATAGCTTGCTGGCAAGTGGATGAAGCGGAATGGCTGCCTGCTCAAGTTCGGCGGTGACGCCGGAGGACCGACACAGATGGGCCAGATCGGTAGAGATGCCGTCACTGATGTCGATGCAGGCAGTCGCCAGCTTGCGTCGCAACAGCGCCTGGCCTACGCCGACACGAGGCTCAGGAAAGGTCTGGGGATGCTCTCCGGCCTTTGACCCCTTTGCTGGGTTGACGTTATGGGCGAGCATCGAGGAGAGCTCCGCCGCTGCTCCGCCGAGCGCTCCGGTGACGTAAAGCGCATCGCCGGGCTTGGCCCCGGACCTACGCAAAGCTCTGCCTCGAGGAGCGGTGCCGAGAAGAACAATGTCCGCGAGAATGGCGTCGGCGGGAGACTGAGCGGTGTCGCCGCCGGCAAGTGTAATGTCGTGCCGTCCGGCAAGAGATCGCAACCCTCTAAAAAATCGAGCGATCCATCCGCGCCCTTTGGCCGTCGTAACCAGATCGGCAGGCAGAGCAAGCGAAAGAAAGGCGGTCATGGGTGTCGCACCCATGGCGGCAAGGTCGCTGAGACCCCGGGCGAGGCAGCGATGGCCCACCGACTCAGGCGAGTGCAGGTCGCGGCGAAAGTGCCGGCCTTCGAGGGTAAAGTCTGTGGTAACAAGTACTTCGGTTCCTGCCGGAGGGCGCAGAATGGCGCAATCGTCCCCGATGCCCAGAGCAACAGCCCGGCTTCCAGCGGAGCCGAAGTCGCGACGAATTTGCTCGATCAGGGCTAACTCTCTCATGGTCTTCTAAATACAGCCGAAAAGTTGTATGTCGATGGTATATTGTGTGGCAAAACCAAGTTGTGCGGTATCCGGTGGTTTGTTAAGCTGTAAAGGCGTCTAAGTCAAACTGCAATTTCTGAATGCCGATTAGTAAATCTCATTTGCCTGGTTGAATTCGTGAGCCGAATTCATTGAGCTGAATTTATGAGCAGTGAAGCTTTGTGAACGGCAGTTGTAGTGTGGTCAAATTCATCTGGGTCTGGATCGTCGATTGAGCATTAAAAAGCGCTACTACATCATGTTCGTCAGCCGTGGCGAAGACGGAAGCCTGAACAAGGTTCCGGTGCCGCTGCACTACGCGTATATCTTCGTGGCGGCGGCTGTCATTGGCATGTTTACGATCACCGGGATGGCGGGATCGTACTCGCGGATGCTGATCAAGACGGCACGCTTCAACCAGCTTCGCCAGGACCACAACTCGCTGCAGAAAGACTATGCGCATCTCGAGAAGACGGCGCACGACAAGGACGTCGAGGCGGCATCGCTCGGCTCGCTGGCAAGCGAGGTCTCGGCCCTCTACGGCCTGACCGCAAGCAAGCTGACATCCACCGGCAAGGTAGTGACAACGACAGGGCGCCATGGGAAGTCATCCGGCACCGAATCGGTTGCGACGACTCCGCTGACCGAGGCCAGCAACAGCCTTACTGACGAGTCGTACTACAAGTCGCTCCAGTCTTTTTATGCCCTGCGTAACTCCGCAATGAGCGGATCGGTGACACGTGCGTTGAGCGGAATCGGCGGTCCTGACTACACCCCTTCAGGCAGCCTTGGTATGGACGACACCGGCAACCTGCAGATGGCCTCGTATGCTCCCTCGCTCTGGCCGGTCATGGGGCCGATTACAAGCAGCTTTGGTGAGCGTGAAGATCCGGTCAAGGGCAATGGCGAAGGCGAATTTCATAAGGGCCTCGACATCTCCGCACCCACCGGCACTCCGGTACACGCAACTGCCGACGGCGTTGTAAAGCTGGTAGGTATGGTGAATGGCTATGGACGCGAGGTGATCATCGATCACGGCCACGGCGTCGAAACCTGCTATGCGCACCTCTCGGCCTTTGCCTCGATCGTCGGCCAGATCGTCATTCGCGGCCAGGTGATCGGGTATGTCGGCCACAGCGGCCGGGTCACCGGCTCCAATCTTCACTACGAGGTGAGGATTCGCAATACCCCGGTCAACCCCCACCGTTACATGCGAGTGACCATGGCAAATCTCGGCAGCGACGCGGCATCCGGCAGCTAGTAGCCAAGTTCAACATCGGGAAACAGAAACGGGCGAGGACTACGATCCTCGCCCGCTTTTCTTCGCCGGGCAAATTTTCCTCTGTAAATCCCATGCTCTAACCCAATTGTCAAAACGTTATGGCTGAGGGCTGGCAGGTGCGGCAGTCAATTGCTTGAGCAGTTCAAGAGGGACGGTTCCGGTAAGGACGGTGCGGTCTTTGTGCTGCTCGATCTTGAGCGATGCAATCATGGCGCGCAGCGAGGCGTCCGCAGGGACGCGTGGCTGGCCCTGCTGGATGGAGCGGAAGAGGTTGAGCAGCGTGTTCAGTGTCTCGGCGGAGCGGGCGGCCTCGGCGTCGGTGGGAGCAATCTGTTCGACGCGCAGATGCAGCGTGCCCACATAGCGCAGGCTGGCAACGAAGGTAGTGTCCTCAGGCAGAGGAAGCTGTAGTCCAAGCACAGAGATGTAGCCGCGCTCCGAGAACGGAAGGCCGATGTGTCCGATGGCCCACGCGCTCGACAGCAGAGGCACATCGCCGTACCGCGCTGAGAGCAGGGAAGAGCCGGAGAAGGGTGATGCCGCTGCGCGATGGCGGTCCAGGATCGAGTGGATCTGCTCGGTCGTTGGCATGTTGGAGGCGGCGATCGTGTCGTAGTCGAGCTGGGCGACGCGAAGCTGGCGCATCGTGTGCGTTTTATTGTCGAGATCGCCTACAGGAATCGTGAAGATCGTGTGGCCGTCGTAGGTCTCCTGCGAGGTGGCGATGGTCGCAAGATAGGTGGCAAACCGTTGGGCGTCGAAGCGGCCCTCGAATACCTCGGAGTAACCGACCGGGCCATTCGGGCCATTGGGATCGTCCATGCGATGCAGCGCGAAGGCCGCGTCGTCGAGGTCGCGCTCAGGCACGATGCCGGTAGCGTCGATGAAGTGCTGATAGTCAGCGCTGCGCGTGACCGTCGTACGGTCAAAGTGCGTTGCCAGCCGTAGAGGCTTGAGGTTGAAGTAGACGATGGCATCGGACTCCGGCAGCAGGCGCGCAGCCTCAGGCGGAGCGGCCTTGCGCAGGAAGATGGCGACGGCCAGCGCGGCTACAAGCGCGAGCGCGATAAGAAGCGAGTAGCGGGTCGATTTGCGCATCCACTCTGTTTCTACTCTGTCCCCGAGCTTACGGCAATGTCTTCAGTTACTTTAGGGTGCCGGACGATGCAGAAACGGCTGCTGAACCCTGATGCGGTTCTCGTCTATATCCCTGAATTGCCGCCCAAATATAATGCCCGAATGAACACCCCACAGGCAGGAATCTTCGCTCTCGGAACAGCATCGCATATTTATCTGGAATTCGACGCCCTCGATCAACGCCACGAAGAAAAACTGGCCGCTGCAATATGCGCCTTGCGTGAGCCGAGAACCACCATCGGCGGAGTCAACCTCGTGGCAGGCTTCAGGCCTGAGCTGTGGCGCAAAGTCGCTCCCGACCATAGTCCTGCAGGAGTATATGGATTCAATGCGCCCATTGAAGGAATAGAAAGCTTCACCATGCCTGCCACCCAGCGCGACGCTGTCCTGTGGCTCTCAGGAAGCGCGCACGACGTATTGTTCGACTCGGCGCATGCAGCCATCGCTGCTGTAAAAGACCTGGCCACCGTTGGCGAAGAAACCTCAAGCTGGGCGTACCGGCACGATCGCGATTTGACCGGCTTCATCGACGGCTCGGAGAACCCAAGCCTCATCGATGCTCCCGACGCGGCGATCATCCCTGCGGGAACTCCTGGCGAATCCGGCACCGTCCTCTTATTGCAAAAGTGGAAGCACGACACCACCGCCTGGGAGTCGCTCTCAGTCAGTCAGCAGGAGCGCGTGATGGGGCGGACAAAGCCTGACAGCATCGAGTTCGAAGACAAGGCCGTGGACGCGCATATTGTGCGTACCGATCAGGACCAGTTCGGCAAGATCTTCCGCCGCAACATGCCCTACGGAACAGTCATCGATCACGGAACGATGTTCGTCGGATTCAGTGCCGACCAGAGCCGCCTCTCGACGATGCTTGAGAGCATGGCGGGCCTGCGCAACGGAGTTCGCGATGCGCTTACACGCTACACCACGCCGATCAGCGGAGCCTACTACTTCGTTCCTTCCACCGAGGGCTTGCGTCAGCCGAAATAATTGCCTGCGCTAGTTGGCTGAAGGACGTTCGATCTGATCAATGACGAGAGTTTCAACCGTGCCTTTGGCGGGTTGCAACTTCAGCCCAAGCTGATCCTTCAGAACAGTAAAGAGCGATGGATAAAGTGAGTCGGCAGTCTCCTCGGGCGACCATTCGATCTCGAAATCGAAGTCGCCCGTTAGGCCAGTGTGGTCCTCGACGGGGCGGCCAGCCTGGCGGCGAAGGCCAGCAGCAACGTCAGCCATGGACATCTTCGAAATCTTCATCTCAGACCTTGCGCCGTTGGAGTTGTTGCTCATATTGGCCTGCGAATCAGGCCCACTTGGCTTGAGGGCCGGGCCGAGCTTTCCAGGCTTATTGAGCTCAAGCCAGTAGACTGATCCTTCCTTTTGCTCGCGATGAAATTTGAATCCGAAGCGCTCTTCCAGTAACGAGAGAATGAGTTGCTGAAACTGCTCCGGGGTCTTGACCTCAGCGTGATCGGCAATTGTAGCGTTGATGTCGAAGAGCTCGTTGTCGATCCAGCCGGGTGCACCCGACATACGGTTATCGTCGAGACCAGAGGCGATCCGGATCAACGTGCGAACCGTGGTAGCCGTGGCGACAAAACGCCCGCCGGGAAGAATACGGCGGTTGGAAGGCTCATCGCCGGCGAACTTGTGTGGTCGAATCGAGGCAACCTCGAATCGGAGAGGCGGCTGCGCGGCAGTCGACGATTGCGATTGAGCAGCCAGATGCAGTGGCGCAAAGGCGAGCGGCAGCAGCATGGCGAGGCAATAACCGAAATGGCCGATACGCAGAGACTTTGTCCGCAGCGTTGTCATTATGTTTTTTCTTACGGGCATCCGCCGCAAAAGTTCCGCAATGCATCTGCGAAGCAAAACCCCAAGATGATTCAGGATGAGAAAATGAAGAATATCGCCATGAAATTGCAAAGCATCTGTGCAGAGAGAGGCAGTAGATTTTGAAGCTGAAATTACCCGAAGGAAACTTCAAAGCGTATTTGTTCGATTGCGATGGCACCATCGCAGACTCCATGCCGCTTCATTACGTCGCCTGGCGCAACGTGCTCGGCCAGTGGGGCTGTGAGTTCGATGAGGAGATCTTCTACGCCTGGGGAGGTATGCCGGTGTCGGAGATTATCTCCACGCTCAACCAGCGGCATGGGCTCGCGATGCCGGTCGAAGAGGTGGCAAAGCGCAAGGAAGAGGCTTACTATGCCGCTCTTCCGCACCTCAGGGCTGTACCCGAGGTGCTCGAACACATCGAAGATCAGTTTGGGCAAATCCCCTTTGCCGTCGTCTCGGGGAGTACCCGCGACTCCGTGGTCGCGTCGCTTGAATCGCTGAAGATTCTCGACCGGTTCGACACGCTGGTCTGTGCCGGAGACTACGCGAAGAGTAAGCCCGATCCCGAGCCATTTTTGATGGCTGCGCAGAGGCTCGGCGTCGCACCCGAGTCATGCCTCGTCTTCGAAGACACGGAGATGGGCATACAAGCCGCAACGGCAGCCGGAATGGCCTCGGTAAAGGTGCCTCCGCCATGGGAGCGGGTTTCGATTGCATGAACGGTTTTCAAGAGGCAGCCACGTTGCGACAGCGCTCCTGCTATGCTAAAGTTACGACTGCGGCGCACTCTGCGCAGGCACTGCTGCGCGTTCCGCGGTGGAGCTTACAGGGGGCTGATTGACAGAGGTAAAACAGGGCTGTTTGGGCTGGCGTAGCTCAGCTGGTAGAGCATCTGATTTGTAATCAGAGGGTCGGGGGTTCAAGTCCCTTCGCCAGCTCCAGTTTCAGGCAGCAGTGAGATGTAGCAGCGGTAGAAAGACGGATTTGGTTGTACTGCTTGCCGTTCTGGTCATGCAGGCCTCCTCAGACTTCTTCAAGGTTGAATCACCCGCTCGATTCGCGGAACGCGGTCGTTCGACGGGGCTTGATGGGTTGAGATCAGGGTTGTGTGTTGCAGAGAGGTTTCGCAGGATGTGCACAGGTGGCCGAGTGGTTAATGGCAGCAGACTGTAAATCTGCCACTCTTCGAGTTACGGAGGTTCGAATCCTCCCCTGTGCACCATTAGTTTTGGTAGTGGTACGAGTGGAGCGTTGTGGATTTAAGCCCTGCAGGCAGCGGACGGATGTGGATTGCGCTTGCTGTCATCGGGGTGTTGGCCTTACTTTCCTGGCATACGATGCAGCCAGGAAAATACCGGTCGCTGACGTGGATTTTATTGGGCTATTTTGCCTTCCGCGTTGGGTTAGAACGATACCGTTCGCGGTAAAATTGTTTTACCGTAGAAGAGTTTTGGCCGTTTGTTTCAGGTTTTTTATGCTGGCGTAGCTCAGTGGTAGAGCACTCCCTTGGTAAGGGAGAGGTCGAGAGTTCAAGCCTCTCCGTCAGCTCCAGAATTTTTGAGAAGTCCAGAAAGTGGACGACTTTGCAGTAGCAGGGCGGGAGTAACTCAGTGGTAGAGTCACAGCCTTCCAAGCTGTTGGTCGCGGGTTCGATTCCCGTCTCCCGCTCCAAACGTTTGCAGGCAATTCCGTAGGAGATTGCGTTGAGCACTTTACATGAGCAGCCTGTACTTCACGTCGGCGATCCCGAAGCATTCGGCGCGGTGAAGGGGGCGATCGAGTCCTCATTTTCTTTGGGGCATGTAGCGGCATTTCTGAAGACCCTCGAGCGTTCGGGGGTTCGCGTGCGTGACTTTCAGTCAGTGCTGGCCAAGGGATTGTTGGGCAAGGCCACGGCAACGCAGTACGGCCAGTTGGGTAACAGCGATCAGGGCCAGATTCGGGAGCTTTACCTTGCCAGTCTGGAGCGCGTCGCGCCGGAGTTGCGGCAGAAGTTTTTCAAGCTGTACGCGTACTACTGATCGGCATAGTTGATTTCAGCTTAATTTTTTATACCGCCGGTCCTAACGCCGGCCAACACGAGGAGACGAGTAGTCATGGGCAAGGAAAAGTTTGACCGGTCAAAGCCGCACGTAAACGTAGGGACGATTGGGCATATCGATCACGGCAAGACGACGCTGACGGCGGCGATTACGAAGGTGTTGTCGAAGCACAACCCG